>QIKQ01000294.1 GCA_003233075.1 Gammaproteobacteria bacterium | reverse complement strand
TAAAATTAAAATTAAAATTATTATTAACTTAGGTTAACGAAATGGGCTTTGCTTATCGCTATCATATCGACTGACTGAATGTGTTTAATGTCAGGCATTGAGTTGAAATATATTAGTAAAATCACCTACGATAAGGAATTAGTCTATGAGAAATAAAATAGTAACAACAATATTTTTTGTTGCCATCTATACGTGCACCAGTTTAAGTATCAGTTATTCCTCAGATAAAGATATCAACGCGAGCAGTTCAAGCAATTGGTCCAAAAAAGTGCTATCAAGTTTTAAGCGCCACGTATTTCATAAAAAACTATTAGGTTATTGGCGCACAAAATCCTTTGTGCAAGGCGCATGGGTCGATCTCATCTGGTATATTGATCGAACACATGCATGGCACGTTGTTATTGCCTACGCCGATGAAGCAATGACGATACCACTGCTACGCTGGGATATAGTTCGGCAATATAAACTGGAGGAGAAATCCACGGTTCATTCAAAAGCATACAATATGGTCTGGAAAGATCGACTAAGCATGTTAACACCCTATGTCGAAAATTCTGAACTTTTTTCCGCGATCGGTATTGACGACTGCGCCTTAGAGGTGGGAAAAACATTGGATACATCTTTAGATAATTGTGGTGCCCCAATTCTTCCATTCCGCAAGTGTGCCATGATGGATTTTGTAAAACTAAAAAACGGGAAAATGACCTTTGGTGAGCCTCAGCAGGGAGACCGATGTAGAATAAGACCCACAGAACTTGAGGGTTGGTCGTTCAACCGTACATCCTTTTCTCCTAAATTATGGAAGGCGTTAAATCAAAACTCTACTTTTAACCAATAAGGTCTCACTGCTGGTCGAGTAACTTTTATCTCGATGCTTAATAGGCGAATTTTAGGCGCATTCATTAAGCAAAATAATCAACCGATAATATCGCATTAGAAGCTCTCCGTCGTTGCGAAGCTGCGAAAGCAGCTGAAGCAATCTCCTAACGTAATTCATTGAATTTAAGGAGATTGCTTCGGTATGATCGCTGATCACACCTCGCAACGACCAATTCCTTTGAGACAATTTTTGTCTTTACGTTGGATAATACTGGGCATTCATTTAATTTGAAGCAACTCAGTGTTTAGGACAACTTCATGTCTCGAATAGACTGTTTATCAATTTAATCGTATTTAGCTAAGTTTCACGAAATATTTTCAACACAGCGGAATAGCAGTGGTCAGATCTTATCCATTTATAACCCAAAAACTAAAAAGCCCTAGTCATTACTAAGGCTTTTTAATATCGATAAAATACGCCTAAAAGGTTAGTATTTACAAATTGATACTGTCTTGCATTGATTAAATTTAGCGTAGGATTTTAATTTAGTCTGTATTTTATCAATAAGAATTTTTGGATTTATATTTTTTTCGCAGCTTACTGAGTTAATGTATAAGATTTGATTCGCTCTATCCGCTTTACAATCTATTCTAGCCAGCGGAGTTGCGCCTATAAAAACAGGCAAGCTAAAGTAGCCGTGTTTTCGTTTTTTGACTGGAACATAACATTCTATTTTGTAGTCAAAGTTAAATAAAGTATTTAGCCTTTTTCTTTGAATCACCAAATTATCAAACGGAGACAATATTAAAATTTTAGAAGTCATTCGAGGCAAGTTATCCAAGGCATTGCTAAAACTAAAATAAGGCGTTTCTATTCCTTCGATTAAGACTTGTGTGACTTCGCCCTGCTCTTTCATTTCCGTTAACGCGCTTATAATATTGTTTTTTATCGTGCTGTTTCTTATATAGATAATTTCTTCAATACATGCCAAACCATAACTACGCAACGTTTGCCGAATAAGATATTTGGCGTATTCTCGTTTAGTCGGCATGATTGTATTAACTGAAGAAGGGATAACGTTTTCGGTTAGATCATAAATTTTCAGAAAACCTTCTCTGCTTGTGATTTCCAGACGACCTTCCATAAAAAGTCGTTGAAGAGCTTGTTTTGCCGGTTTCCAATCCCACCAGGAACTATTTTTCGATTTTTTTGTGTTTTTAAAATCTTTTGATTTAAGAGGACCTTCATGACGAATTCTTTTTAAAACCGCCGACATTAATTTTTTGTCCTTTGGATACCATGAGGAATCTTTTTGTTTGAATTCCTTCTTCATCGGCAATGAGAAACGGTAATCGCTTATGGGCAAGTAGGCTGCCGCGTGACTCCAGTATTCGAATATTTTTCTTAGGCTGACAAGTCGTTCAATTTCGCTGGGACGATATTGGGAATTTCGCGCCCAAAGCGTGTGATGATGCGCTCGCTCTACCACCGAGATCGCATCAATTTGTAGATAGCCCAGTTGTTTGATTATTTGCACTGGCTCCAAAGCAGGGCCGATCAATTTTTGGCTAGCGTAAATTAATCGCTGCGCTTCTTTAACGGATAGTGTTTCTTGATTCATTTTAATATAAAAGTAATACGCTAAAAAAAAGTTAGTATACCACACGATTTCAATTTAAAAATTCAGTCTTCGCCTGTCTCGTCTGAATAACTTTGCTTAGGTTGAGCTGCTTATTTAGTGGTAACTTATCAATATCAAATCCCTCGTGTTTTAACAACCAATGTTTTCGCGCAATCCCACCTGCATAGCCTGCCAAGCTACCGTTTTTAGCAATAACACGATGGCAAGGTACAATTAAACTAATTGGGTTTCTACCATTGGCTGTTCCAACCGCCCGAACCGCATGACGATTTTTTACTTTACTTGCTAATTCTGTATATGAAATAACATCGCCAAAAGAGATTTGCCTTAAATTGGCCCAGACATTTTTTTGGAATGGAGTCCCTCTTAGGTCGAGCGGTAATTTAAACTTAGTAAGCTTGCCGGAAAAATATTGCAATATTTGTAATTTACAGTAATCGGTCAACTGACTCGAACAAATTTTACTTTTTAATGAACCTGAAAATATAACTTGAGTTATTCCCTGGGTCGATGCCATTATTTCCATAGTCCCTAAAGGAGTCTCACAATAGTCAATATACATTAAAGTTTATTCCATAATTGAAAAGTTAAATAACTGCGCCACGGAGACGCCGCTTCAGGATTTAAGTTTTGTTTTAAATTTTTCATTGATTTTTTGATTCCCAGATCAGCGCCTAAATAGATGTCAGGATCACTTAATCCACGCATCTGCGCATAACTGACTGTCCAAGGCCCAATACCTTTTAACGTCAGCCATGTTTCAGGATCATTTGGATTTTTATTGTTTAAATAGTGTCGAGCCAAGTTGATCAACGTTTGTTTACGAGAAACAGGTATTTTCAGAAACGCCAGTTTACTTTTTGCTAGCGCTCGAGGCGTGGGAAACAGTTTTTTCCCGTCTAGCACTTCACCAAGTTGGTTTACGAGCGTTGTCACAAGATTACCCGCAGCGGCTACAGAAATTTGCTGGCCCAATACAGCCCTGATTCCCGCTTCATACATATTCCAAATGCCAGGTAAGCGCAGCCCGGATTTAATGAATGAAGGTTTACCAGTCCATTTTTTTAGATCCAGTTCCACTGCTTGAATATCCACATCCAAATCCAAAAGACGGCGAATATTATTAATAACCGCTTGCAAATAACGAACATCATTGACCTCAATGCTCACATCGAATCTGTTTTTTTGCTGAATGTAGGCCGCGGTAAAATTTCCTCTGCACTCCAACCATTCGAAAGTACGACCATAACTTTGTGCACTAATCCATTCAAGCCCTGCTATGACTCTTTTCGACAAGAACGCTTGCATGTGCAACCAATCATAGGGCGGACGGAAACAGAGTTGCAGCTCTAAAGAGCCTTGTTTTACTTTAGACAATTTCCTGATTTGAGTGGGTGTCATCTTAAGTTGTGATTTAAAACAGTCGTTAAAGCGACGCAAACTATTAAAACCACTGGCTAACGCTATGTCCACAACAGAGAGTTCGGTCTGGTGCAGCAGCTGCTTTGCAAACAAACATTGTTGGTAAAGTGCATATACTTTTGGCGCGACACCTAGATGTTGTTTGAATATTTCTCTTAGATAACGATCACTAATGCCTAATTTATCTGCCAAATGGGACAATGAATTTTCTTGCAAGTAACCCTCATGAATAAGGCCAATGGCCTTATCCAAGCTAGCGTTCACACCTTTCCAAGCAGCTGAACCGGGTGCACTGTCTGGTCGACAACGCAAACAAGGTCGATAGCCCGCGTTCGCTGCTTGTATCGCAGTCAAATAATAAATGATATTTTGTTCTTTAGGTGTCGTTGCAGGGCATATAGGGCGACAATAGATGCCGGTGGTTTTTACCGCTGTGAAAAATTTACCGTCAAAACGAGAATCTCTAGACAATCTGGCTTTTTGGCAAATTTTGGGGTTGAGCATCAAAGTTCCTGATCAAAATGACAATTACTTAATAAATTATAAGCGAATTAATTTATTTACTCTGGCCAAAATCGGAACTGGTGTATGCACGCGGGGCACAACAATAATTAAATGCATTCGTCACACAGCATTGTGGTTTCAATCCACGCGCCCTGCGAGGAGCGACAGTATTATGCTAACCTATTAATTGCTAGAGAACAAAGGCTAACTTCCCGCTAACCTAAATTTATAAAACCAATCACTGCAGCCCCGTTAACTATTGAGACATTCTTTCCTGCGCTTTTGACCATGGATAGTCTTATGTTGTCGAGGCCTTGGATGGCCGTAAACGACCGGTCCTGCAGGCTACTTTCATTGTGTTCGTAGCCCGTCAGGAGGCGATAAACTATCCCAATGGCGCGAGAAAGATTGGTTTGAAAGTGAGAAGTCAGTATCAGCCTATTTACGTGAATGGATACAAGCGGGATGGTTGCGCGAGCTGGATGACAATTTCAGCAAAACACATGCCTGTATATCGCCTTACGTTTTTTGTGAAAGATTAGACAAGAAGGATCATAAAGCCATCGCTTCTCATCTACGCATTGTGCTAGCCCGCATTTCTCACAGCCCAGCAACGAAGACGGCCCAATTGCACACTATGACTGGATTTCACTTGGTCTAAAAGCTCGACATAGTGTCGACTGTGCCTGCACATTTTGACCATGGTCTTATGCCGCGAAGCACACGGATGTGCGAGAGCGGCTTCTCGGTCGCGAAATCCAGTCATAGTATACCCTTGCCGTTTAGAATCCCTTCGGGCTTCATTAGGAGTCACTTAACTCGCTGCGCGAGTTCTGATAAACCGTCTCACGACGAAGTGCTGTGAGAAAAGCGGGCTAGACGCGGTGCGTGACCTAGCATCCAGTCTTAGTCCTGACTCCAGAGAACGAGTCATATTTGAAGAATGCACTACTGCTATTGCGCACTCTTATCTAATTTTTCTTTTTCAAAGCGATAAGCACCTCGTACATTTAACTTAAACCAATTATCATAATTTTGCCAGTTTTTATATTTATTCATCGTAATACTTTTTACTGACTGATCCTCCGATAGTTTTCTACCAAGAGCCTTTTTTGCTTCACGCAAGAGTGTTTGATAATAGGATATTTGTCGCGCCACGACTTCTTTGTTTCCTGGACGACCGTGCCCGAATGCAATCGTTGTAAAATCCAATGCCATAACTTTTTTCTGCATGGAAATCAAATCATCAATGTCGACACCGGGTAAATCTCTCCATCCCATTGAATCGTGATTTACAAAATCAACAGCAAAAACAAGCTTCTGTTTCGGTAGGTAAGCGATAAGCATGGAACTGGTGTGTGCATAGCCAAGATATTTTAATTCGATTGGAGTCTTTGAGTCATTTAAGACCAACCCCGCATTGCTCACTTTTTTGGTAGGCAAAGGGACATCACGATTGCCAGATTTTTTTAATTTTTTATAAGTTTTTTCATGTGCAATTATAGGGATATCTTTACCAAACTCTCTCCGTAATACGTTTGCGCCGGTTGCATGATCGGTATGCCAATGGGTGTATACTATCGCCTTTAATTTTGCGTTCGGTACAGCTTCTCGTATCGCTTTAACATACCATTCAGCTGCTTTATTGGATAAAGGATCAAAAGCAATAATGCCTTTTTCTGTGCTTACAAATAAAGTAAAATAAAACTGATATCTGAAAACATAAGTGTTTTTAGCAACCTTAAACCATTCTGATTTCGCATTAGCTCCCTTTGTCGACTTAGCAAATAATCCACTTGAAAAAGCAAACGTTAATAAAATAGCAAGCACAATTAGCTGCGTATATTTCAAATAAAACATTCTTTTTTGCCGTATTGAACTTTTCATGCACCAACTCCTAATCAACGATACAAACACGTTGCAATCCTAATGAAATTAAACCAGCGTTTCATGATCCCGTGCCCAGCTTGGCGCAGATATGCTAATAATAATGGTTTTCCTTGATCAATAATAGATGCCGATTTTAGAAAAGACTTTTCCAATCATGACCAAATATAATGGCAAATGCGATCACTGGATTATCACCCGCCTCATGCTATAAACCGAAAATAGGCATAGTATAATATTGTAAATTGAAATAACACACGAGGAGATGTTTTGTATGAATTGGTCAATAATTGTTCCATGCCAAAATTATCGTCATCAGACAACAAAGTGCGCGTCGTAAAAAATAACCCAAAATTTTGTTAAGAAATCAAACGTATCTAATATCTATGGCCGCGGGCCTAATCTTAAATATGCAATGAACAATGTCCGTAATTATTCGGCTGAGCTTGACGCGAATACAGTCTTTATCCGAAAGGCTCGATGCTGACTTTATAACACAAGAATAAATTCACTGCCTATGCTCCTGTATAAATATTCTGACTCTCAAACTGTGAACGACAAAAATCCATAAACAAACTGATCATTCTCAACGTATGACGCTTACTGGGGCATATCGCCCACAAAGTAGTGGGCGCGAACCGCCACTCAGGCAGAATCTCAATTAGCCGCCCCTTTTTTAACGCCTTATCACAAAGCGGAGCAGGCAAATCAGCGATACCATGGCCAATCTCAGCAGAATATAAAATACCTGACATTTCATTAATTGAAAGAGAGCTTCTGATGGTGATACTAACGCTGCTGGTACTGCTGCTTAATTTCAACACCACTTGTTCATGCCAGCCACCAAAGGTGATTAAACGATGTTGCTTAAGATCTTCTGGGTGATTAGGATTACCGTGGGTTTCCACATACTCCGGTGTTGCCACCAATAAATGGCGATAAACTAGCATCGGTCTGGCTATCAGACTACTATCACTCAATTTACCCACTCTTAAAGCAATGTCGACTCCGTCCTCAATTAGATCAACGTAGCGTTCAGTCACTAATGTTTTAATAAAAATATTAGGATAGAGGTTTTGGTAGGCACAAAGCACAGGTGCGATTAAAGTTTCGGAAAGGCTCGGAGGAATTGAAAGGCGTAATGTTCCTGCTACTTCAGCCTGCCTGTCATTAATAATAAGTGCACCCTTGTCGAATTCTTCCAAACCGCGAGCACAATAAAGATAGTACTCTTCACCCAATTCGGTGAGCCTCAGCTTGCGAGTTGAACGTTCTAATAATCTAACACCTAGAAACTTTTCTAACTCGCTCACCTTCCGGCTGACGGTTGAAATAGGCACCCCCAAACGCTTGGATGTTTCTGAAAAACTTTTAAATTGGACGACCTTGGCAAATAGTGCCATTGCGTTTAGATCCGGCTTCATGCGTTGTTCTCATATATGGAAAAATAAATTCTAAAAAACGCTACTAATCCTATAATAGGGAATAGTGTAGGGTTTAGCAAACCATCACAAGGAGACCTGGTATGAAAAATAGCTCTAGCAAATTTTTACAAGCAATACAATTCACTGTATTAACGAAGTATATTAGTAGTCAGGCAATCGCTAATAATAAAAGTTTGAAACTAAAATTAGTATTTACATTAGCACTTGCCATCCTGATAAGCGCAGTTCAAATGCCTGTCTATGCTGCAAATACACCGCCTGGAAATTACAAAATTGATCCAAATCATTCCAGCGTACTCTTTAAAGTAAGCCATCTCGGTTTAAGCAATTTGCTTGGTCGATTCAATGTATTTTCAGGCAACTTCACCCACGACGCCACTGGCAAGCCAAAAGTAAAGTTCACAATTCAAGTTAAAAGTGTGGATACAAACCACCAGAAAAGAGACGCACATTTACGTGGTCCCGATTTCTTTAACGCAAAAATTTTTAAAACAATACGATTTGAATCAAACGAAGTTAAACTTAATCAATCTAAGCAGCCTATTGAATTAAGAGGGAAATTATCGTTGCACGGCAAAACCAAACAAGTGATATTTAACATAAAAACCATTGGTGCAGGAAAAGACCCGTGGGGCGGATTTCGCGTTGGTTATACTGCTAATACTTCAATAAAACGCAGTGATTTTGGAATGAAATTTATGCCGAATGGCGTTGGAGACAAAATAGAAATTACCGTGCATATTGAAGCCATAAAACAAAAATAGATTATTTTTTATTGAACACAGAATAAAGGTAGGTGATACAGCAGGCTGATATAGATTCCATTTATTATTAATCGAGAGACCTCAGCCTGCTTTCAAATTCAACATGATAACTGATCTCATAATTCAAACTTTGGTTTTACCGATAATATTCTCATTCAGCATGGTGATGACTATCAAACCTAGCGGATGGCTTAGAATATTTCTTTTCTTACTATTTTTCACGCTCACACTCTTTTGGGTTAGAGGCTTTCCATCCCTTACTTTCAGCGAGCCACTCGACTGGATACCTTATTTTATACTTGTTATCG
Source organism: Gammaproteobacteria bacterium (assembly GCA_003233075.1). Taxonomy (GTDB): domain Bacteria; phylum Pseudomonadota; class Gammaproteobacteria; order SZUA-21; family SZUA-21; genus SZUA-41. The sequence continues at coordinate 5,034 of QIKQ01000294.1, read as the reverse complement.
CGTTTTCAACACTGAATAAGTCCTCTATAATCCGTATCGCAAGTTGTACAAGCATTTTTTTTGTTAGTTTGGTGATTTATTCCTGGCCCATTCTTGAGAATTCAAACGCATTAATCGTATTTCTGGAAATAGGTTTATTCGCGTTTATTTTGTTATCTATTTCCAGTCGACAAGTGAGCCTTAATCACCCAGCACTAGTGATCTGTATTACTGCAACGGGATTAGCATTGGTTACCCTAATGAGTGGTAGCGCCTTATTGGCTCAGCTTGCTGGAATTATTGCGGCATTGCTCGGTGGATTTGTTCTGTATGAGTTTCGCCCATTTAAAGCTAAACTTAAAACGAGTCCACAATTAGATGCCAATGAACAACTCTTTTTTAGTAGCTTAGTGTTATCACTAATATTTATAAGCCGTATTTACACAGAAATACCACTTTTAGCCTGTATTACTCTAGCCCTGTCACTTCTGCTTGGCTTTTTAGTGCCACTGAAAACCAGTTTCCTAATTAGCTTAATTTTGAGTGGCAGTGCCGTGATTTATGTAAGCCTAACAAAAATCGGTTAAAGACAGTTCTGCGGGCTGCTACTCAATATTTTCACCACGACATTCATTGATAAATCGCCAATGCTTGCTCTAGTTTTTTCTGCACTTGCTTTCTAAGCTTTGACGATGATATTACTTCGACACTAGGACCGTGTTTTAATATATCCTGTATTAATTCTCTTGGATCGCTGTAAGGTATTTCCAATTCATAGCAGCCATTAATGTCAAATTGTCCTTTTTGGTCAGGGTGCCATTGTTCATCGGCGACCCATTTTGCTGCCTCAGCGCTGAATTTTAGTTTCGCTAGATGTTTTGGTTTGCCGGAAAATATTCCAAACGAGCTAGCATAATATTCATCTAATTCTGCTTCATCAATATCAATCGCGTTTTCATTTATGAATTTACTTTTCTTGATTCGATCAATTGCAAAGGTACGCAGCCCTTCTCGCAAGTGACACCAAGCATCCAAGTACCAATTATCTCGAAAATGAATCAACCTTTGAGGTGAGATAGTTCGAATGGTTTCTTGATCACGTTCACGACCCATAAAATGTATTTTAAGTTGCTTGCGAGTAAGTAAGGCTGATGCGGAAGAACAAAAGTGTTTTGGATTTGTTTTACGAGCCGTCATTTTTAAGATTCGCACACGTTTACTTAGCTCACCGTCTTTAACTGAATTAGGCTCTAATAGTAATTTGATCTTTTCTTTTAGTGGTTCAATATGCGAGTCAAATAGTCCGGGCTCGACAACTGATAACATTTGATAGGTAACCAAAAGTGCATAGAGTTCTGATGCGTTAAACCACAAACCAGGTAGTTCGTATTTCGTGTCGGACAGTTTATTATAAAAATAACCGTTCTTTTCTCTATCGTAATCTATAGGCGCGTCTAAGTATAAACGCATCTCTTTTATCAAACGCTCAACTGTTGCATGTGAGCACTCTAGTCGCTCTTCGATTTGTGATTTTGGCACAGGAGTACGCGCATGTTTAAACATATTATCTAAAGCATAAATTCGATCGAATTTATCCATAATAGTTTAAACGTATAGAAATAAGATCTAAGTCAGTTTCTACAGTGTTCATAATCAACCCTCACATCAAGTTGATAAGCTTATTTGAGCTTTGTGAGTACTTCTACTAATTAATGCTATTTTTCTTTAAATCAACTGTGTATATAATTTAAAGAAGGCGTTTAGTATATTTAACGTCATGAAAGATCACAAGAGGGTTGCATGTTCAATTTTTGTTCAGTTATGCAATGCAGGTAAAGCTGAGACATTGCTAAAAGTATCAATATAATTGAATTTAGGAGATTGCTTCGCCGCTTTGCGACTCGCAATGACTTCAAATAGGAATTTAAGATAAGATCAACTAAAATGCTTATTGAAGCAGAGACATTTTCATTTAAGGCAAATCAATGACCCTGATACGCAATCAAGACATAATCGACAGCGTTGCTGATGCGCTGCAATTTATTTCCTACTACCATCCACTTGATTTTATCAAGGCAATGCACCAAGCCTACTTAAAGGAAGAATCTCAATCCGCTAAGGATGCGATCGCGCAAATTCTAGTTAATTCACGCATGTGCGCCGAAGGTCGCCGACCTATTTGTCAGGATACCGGAATAGTCACCGTTTTTGTTGAAGTCGGCATGTCCGCAATTTTTGAAAAGAACCGAATAATTGATGATCTAATTAACGAAGGTGTCGCACTCGCCTATAGCAATCCAGATAATCCCTTGCGAGCTTCAATCGTGAGTGACCCTGACGGCGCGCGTACAAACACCAAAGACAATACGCCTGCCGTCATTCATACCTCTCTCGTTGCTGGCGATAAAATTAATATTACCGTCGCTGCCAAAGGCGGTGGCTCAGAAAATAAAGCCAAATTTGTAATCTTAAACCCGAGTGACAGTATTGTCGATTGGGTCTTAAAAACGGTTCCGACCATGGGCGCTGGCTGGTGCCCGCCTGGAATGCTCGCAATCGGTATTGGTGGTACAGCTGAAAAAGCCATGCTATTGGCAAAAAAAGCCATGATGGAGCCAGTTAATATTCAGCAATTAATCCAAGACGGCGCAAAGAATCGTGCCGAAGAGTTACGCCTAGAGTTATATGAAAAAGTAAATCAACTTGGTATTGGCGCCCAAGGTCTAGGTGGTTTGACTACTGTCTTAGATGTTAAAGTCCTTGACTGCCCCACCCACGCGGCTTCAAAACCAGTTGCCATGATTCCTAATTGCGCGGCTACTCGTCATATTCACTTCGAATTAGACGGTTCTGGGCCCGCCAAATTGCAAACACCTAGTCTAGCCGAATGGCCAGTCATTGAATGGGGAAATAATTTAAATTCCCGGTCAATTAATGTTGACACTATTACTTTGCAAGAAATAAACTCCTGGAAGCCAGGTGAAACACTCTTACTGAATGGAAAAATTTTAACCGGACGTGACGCCGTGCATAAACGCGTCGTCGACCTAATTGAGAAAGGCCAAGCCTTGCCTGCTGGTTTGGATTTTAAAAACCGATTTATTTATTACGTAGGACCAGTCGATCCAGTCGGCGATGAAGCAGTTGGTCCAGCAGGACCAACAACATCAACACGTATGGATAAGTTCACCGAATCCATGTTAGCGAATACGGGCTTGTTAGGAATGATAGGCAAAGCGGAACGCGGCCCGGCAGGTATAGAGGCCATTAAAAAACATAAGTCGGTCTATTTAATTGCGACAGGTGGCGCTGCTTATCTAGTCTCCAAAGCGATTAAAGCGGCACGCGTTATTGCTTTCGAAGAAATGGGCATGGAAGCTGTTTATGAATTTGAAGTAAAAGACATGCCTGTTACGGTTGCCGTTGATTCATATGGCAATTCGGTGCATATCAGTGGACCCAATGAATGGCGAGCTCGAATTGGGAAAATTCCAGTTGAAGTGATTAAATAAAGTGATTGTAATCCCACGAAAATTTACTGGTGCAGAAAAGCAAGTATTAGATCGAAATAGGTATTTCCCTGTACTCGGCGTTTTGCAACGCCTCCTACAGGCTACTCTAATCGTAATAGTTAAAGTTTCTTACTTAACGAATTTTGCTGAACGCTGATTTTGTTTCGTAAGCTCGCGTTATTTGGCAACTGAAAGCTTGACTGACTAAAAAACTCTTTAAGTTCGGCCACAACTGTTGGATCTCTTGACACGACAATCAATTTATCACTTTCAGCCAAAAAGGACTCTGGCTTACAACTCTCAATTTGTGCCCAAAAACGTTTTTGTCGCTGATTCAAAATACTATTTTCTTTTGTATTTTTTTGTTTAACACTGTCCGGCAGAAATGGATTATCACTTGCCGATTGCGCTAAAGAAAAACCACCGTAATTAATAAATATCTCGGAAATACTGAGCGGCTTCAAATCAACAAAGGTATACCACTCATCAAGTTGATTTTGCGGTATTTCCGATGGTCGCTGAATAATTGGACTTAAGCTAAGCTTGCTGTGTTGCTGCCAGCCTAATTGCATTTCATCACCTGTTAATTTTAGTGGCGCACCTTCATAGGCGCTCACAGCCACATACTTGCCAACAACAATGTCAGAAACTCGATCGACTAGTACACTTAAATAATGCGACGTAGATTGGAACCACGTGTATGGTCCTCTCACCCCTGTTTTTACCATTCTTTTACCCTTTATTTTTATATTGTTCCGTGTTTCAGCTCTGGCTGAGCTTGCTATTATACACAAAATTAGCGCCAAGACAGCTTACTCTAAGTAAGCTTAAATAAGCGAATGCAAACTAATTCACAGTTACTTTGGGACTAAGCCACAACAAACATAAAACAATAAGTGCGTTAGGCTTGAGTAAACAATATTGCTTTAACGAAATTTCTCAACCCTACTGTTGAATCCACAACTTTCTTTCGCTATAACACTAGCAGAACTAGGGTTAGCTGCAAGTATCCAGGCGAATTTAATTAGCTTTACGTAAATAGCTAAAGGACAAGGACTTGTTCGTATTAAAAGATCATATTTCGGTGTTTTTAAAAGCAATTAAATTACTAGAAAATTAAACTAAAATGTTCATGCGACTAACAAAGGAAAATTTACTTTGTGATCCTTAGCAATATTGCTTCGCTGCAAATTTACCACACTAAAGACATCATTTATTTTTTATTCTCCCTACACCAATAAGTAAGTTACTTAACTAGGGAACCTCTGATTAATCCCTGAAGCAGGTCTTGCTCTGTTAAATCAATTCTCAAAATACGGGCCGTAGAACCGCAGACTACGTGTAAACTCGGCAACTGCTCCTGCGTTGCTCTACCTCCTGCATCCCTGCAGTCGTCCGTTTTTTCGAATTGATTTACCTTGTAATTCTCTGCTTGATGAATTAATCAGAGGCTCCCTAGCCCGCATTTCTCACAGCCCGTCTACTGCGACGGCCCAATTGCATACTATGACTCGTTTTCACTCGGTCCAAGCGCTCGACATAG
>QIKQ01000208.1 GCA_003233075.1 Gammaproteobacteria bacterium | reverse complement strand
ACTATGTCGAGCGCTTGGACCGAGTGAAAACGAGTCATAGTATGCAATTGGGCCGTCGCAGTAGACGGGCTGTGAGAAATGCGGGTTAGCACTAATATGGCTTAAATTGGATTTCGAACTCAGAAGTCCAAACTGCTCTGTCCGGCGCGATTGGCATCTGACTTATGCGCTTAAACATTGATTTAATTGAATTTACCATGTATGGGTCGGAGCACAAATTTATTTGGTACTCCAATATTGCACCATTCAGGCATTGCGTAAGCTGAATTAAGCATTGAGCTCCGGGTAACAAAACTACAGGCTTGCGCCAATGCTTCTTCAGAGTACTGCGAATAGACTTTAAGTATTGAGCTTTTAGACGTAGTAGTCTGGCTTTCGCTAGTGAGTGACTTATGGGGGGTTTGAGCTCGCTAGAAAATTCTTTGCAACGTGAATCTTCAGAACCGTAATTTAATTTGTATGAATCTGATTTATTGCCAGATGTAATCAAAGTATAATCAATGATTTCGGTGGTCGTGACTGTATTACATGCAACTAGCATGAAAAACAAAAGCCCAATTAAGCCGACAACTTGATTCAAGAATTTATCCAAAGCTTATAAAGCCTCACTAATAACAAAATATCAATACTTGAAAGAGCAATATTAACGTTAAAATCTGAAAAACTACATTAGCGAATTTCTGTTTTGAGAAACAAGTTTTTAAAATGGGTGCTAATTGAATATAAAATGATCAATGAGGGTGACTCATCAATAAAAAAGTGCGCATTTATTCAAAGCAAAAAGTATACTAATAAAAATAGTCTAAAAATAGCGTGATAGACTTTCAGCATGATTCCTGCAATTACACAAAGGATCTAAAGTATGTCAGACGAAAATATTGACGTTGAAATCTATTCCAAAGATTGGTGCCCCTATTGCTCAAAAGCAAAAGCGCTTCTTTTATCAAAAAATATTATTTTTAAAGAAATTGATATCAGCAATGATGCGGACAAAGAGCTGGAAATGATTAAACGCTCGAGTCGAAGAACTGTACCGCAAATATTTATAAATAATAAGTCGGTAGGAGGTTATGATGACCTTGCTCAATTAAATGCAAATGGTGAACTAAACCTTTTACTCGGCATTGAGTCAAACCAAATAAATAATAAAGTTTACGACGTTGCCGTCATTGGTGCCGGCCCGGCAGGTTTGTCCGCAGCGATCTATGCTAGTCGAAAGAATTTAAGCACAATTATCATTTCAAATGACATCGGAGGGCAATTGGGTACAACTAATGAAGTTGCCAATTACCCAGGCTTTCAATTAATTTCTGGGCCTGATCTCGCTAAACAATTTACCGAACACGCGGATCAATACAATATCGAAAAAATGTTAGGTGAAAAAGTAGTGTCAGTCGATTTTGATGGCCGCTGTAAAGTGATTAATACCTTGTCAAATAAAACCATTCATGCAAAAACCATTATTATTGCATCCGGCGCTTACAAACGTAGACTCAATATACCTGGTGAAGATCTGTTAGCTGGCAAGGGCGTAGTTTATTGTTCCACCTGCGATGGGCCTCTATTTAAAGGTCTGCCAGTCACGATTATCGGCAGCGGAAATTCTGCGCTCGAAGCGGCAATAGAAATGAACGGCATGACCGATAAAGTAATGATTGTCTCCAGAGGTGATTGGTCTGGCGATCCTATCTTACAAGATAAAGTCAATGCGGCAGAAAACATCGAAGTCTTAAAGTATCATGAACCTATTGAGATCGTAGGCGAGAAAGAAGTGGAGGGCATTGTTATTAAGAATTTAATTTCTGGACGTCGCATACATCTTGCGACCAAGGGCGTATTTATTGAAGTGGGTTTATGGCCTAATTCGGATTTTGTGTTAGACCTTCTTGAAACTAATGAGCAGGGTGAAATCAAAGTCAACGCAAAGGGATATACGGGGGTACGAGGAATATTCGCTGCCGGCGATGTAACTGATACGCACAACAAACAAGTTATCATTGCAGCAGGTCTTGGTGCTTCTGCCGCATTGGGCGCATTTGAATATATAATTTCCCAAGTTTAATTGAGTGTAGTTGTTATTAGAATTTATAAAGGAGTGAGGCGATGTTAAAAAATATTCGAATTTTAATGCTATGTATACTAATATTTTTCATGTCTATCGGATGTAGCAGCAATGAACCAAACGATACAATTCAATCCACTATAAAACAATCAGTAAAGAGTTTAGAGCAGAAAAATTACAGCCAATTTCTTGATAAACATTTGCATCCAAGAGATTTAAAAAAAGCGCTTAAATCAAGTAATCGAAAAAAGTTTATAAAAGAATTTAGCGTTAAAGCATCAGTAACAATGCTTAACGCACTGCGCAGCATTAAAGATATAAAACCAAAACTTAGTCATAATAAAAACGCCGCTACCTTTACTGTAAAGCGCTACAACCGAAAATTAGTTCTAGTTAAGCATAAAAATAATTGGTTTATAATTAACAGTGATAATCCAAGCAGCTATTTGAAATAGTGATTGCCATCAAGACTAACAAAATAATGACAGTACTGCTTTTGGGCACCTCTAATTGTGTCTATTTGCACGCTGGCAGCGTTGTCGAACTTTTTAAAATGCGGGTCGCGCAGCGATAAACTGCGCTTTTAAAAAGTTCTCCGCCTTGCCAGCGCACAAATATCCTAATTTTTAGAGGTGCCCTTTAGAGTCATGGTCAAGAAGTGAATTAAAACGAGATTACACTAATCTCGTTTCCTGACAATAAACTTATACTTTTGCAATCAATCCGCGCAATCTACTAATCTGATCTACTAAAATAGATTTATCATGCATTGCGTTCGCCAATAAACTTCCACCTTGTAGAGAAGTAACCAAATGAATCGCTAATTTTTTAGAATCTTCCAAACCCATTTCTTTGAATTGCTCTGATAGCCATTCAAGCTGACTGTGCAGCACGTTATCCGCTTTTTCAGACAATGAGGTTGGGTCTTTATTTAGCTCTTGGCATAAACTGCCAACCGGACAACCGTTTTCAGTTACTGACTCAGCGGTATGTTCATATTGATCAAGATAGCTCATTAAGCGATCTTGAGGCTTATCGATTGTATCCCAATCCACGTAAAGCTGAGAGAATTTCTCATGGCGTGTATCTATGACCGCAGCTCCGATATCCTCTTTGGTTTTAAAATAATAATAAACATTTCCCAATGGAACTTCCGAATACTGAGCGATGTGCGCCAAAGTTGTATTTGTAAATCCTTGCTTGTGAAACAAAGAAGTAGCAGCCGCAATTAAACGTTCCTTTTTATCACTTGTTCTAGGCATGACAAACCTTCTTATTGTAATAGACTAAGTTAGGCAACTTACTAAGTTGAATTATGCTTCCCCCGAAGCAATAGTGACTAAACACTATGGAGCCTATTCTGTCTTTATCTCGACTTAGTTTCAACAAATATATCTGTCTTTTATAAAAATAATTTTATGACCTTTTTTGTGGGAATTTTTTTAAAACACTATATAAATAGGGGATAGACCAATTTGAGTAATTGTATTTTTACCACTAACATTTTGTATTTCCATTGAATGCAAGGTTACAACCCTAGAAAAATTTTAAAAAAAAATAGTATTTTTATAATTAATTTGAAAATAAAATAATATTTTAGTTAATAATATTTTTACAATTTTTCAATCATAAGTGAGTTAACTGAATTAGTGATTTAAACAAGCTAAGCGGGAATATTGATAGGAAAAGAATCAATCTAGTTAGACCCCAACAAGACACTAACTAGATATTAGTCTTTCAATTAGAGCTAGGTAGCTATAATTTTTCTCGGCCTGACTTTTTAAGCTCTTCTTTTTTCTTTTTATGTTCACTTCTTTTCTTAATAGTCTTGGGGGCTAAAGATGTAGTTCTCGCTTTTCCACGATGTACGCAAGTATAACGATATTTACGGTCACTATTAGGTTCAGAACCACTTTTAAAATCACACAAACGATAATAAGTCCAAGTATCTACTTTAATAATATCGCCCTTCTTACAATGAGCATACATTTTTAATCTATTATTAGAATCCTTATCAGGTAAGCATATGTTTTCTGGATCAACAGTAATTGCAGAAACTGACAATAGTAAAGCTGAAATAGTTATCATGATTTTTTCCCTCTGCATTTCAAATTAATTAGTTAATATTTATTATCTAACACCGTTATGCGTAGATTTTATACGCAAATTTATTTAGAGTTTTTTTCTACCAGAATTTTTCATTTCTTCCTTTTTTTCTTTACGATTTTTTTTGGCACCTGCGTCAGACGGACTTAATTTGACTAAACGTGGTTTACCTCGATAAATACAGCTAATTGGATTTCTACTTTGCCCTGAACGAGCCTCGCCACCTTTGAAATCGCAAAGTAGTTTGAGTTCATATTTACTGACGTAAATTAAGTCTCCCTTCTTACAATGTTTATATCTTTTTTCAATTTTACCACTGGCTGTAGATGGAACACATATAGTGTCTGGATCTACGGTGATTGCGGTGACCGATAAAAGTAAAACAGATAAAGTAATCATATAATTCGCTTCCCAGTTATTCTGTTAGTTAGACTAAGTTAGACATCCGTTGCTGAATAACTTTAATTGTGCCTTAGCAGAATAAAAATGAAAACAAAAATATTATGTTTCTGCGCACTTTATGCCCAGACAAGCATACCCACTAGCAAATTCCAGTGTTCATAGACGATTACACACTAAACTAGAATAAACGCTCTCGCTCTTATAATAAAGTCGCTATAATTCAATATCGATAAGTATCAATTGACAATCAAAAAAATAAATACGGTAGTAATACAAACAACGGATGTCGACTAACATCGAAACCTATATTAATTGAAGGAGCAGTCGATGGATTTTTTATTAAAGGAAATAGAGATCACCCAGGCAAGTATCGCCCGTTACGACCAAAACGGAATGATGATTAAAAACTGGTGCATTACTACTTGGGGGGCTACCACTGCTTATGGTTTTCAATATCCTGGATTTGATATAATCGCGATTGCGCCGTATATTGTATTGTGTTTTTTTATGGTTGAGTGGGTCTATCGTACTTATCAATATCGTTTTATTAAACACGCCGCTACACTTGAAACGGTCGCTCACTCAGAAAAGTGGCAAGATTATCGTTATTCGATATGTAGTATCGCCAGCACAAAATTAAAAGGGGAGCGTTTAGTCGTCTTAAAACAACCTCATTTTGTAGGCTTATACCTGATGTTACTAATAGGTTCTGGCATCGCCATTGCAATAAAATTCTAATATGCATTTATCTGTCACAACAAGTTTACTCATCGATTCTTCTGGCGCGACGTACCTAGGCTGCCATATTAAGCACACCGCCATAATTCGTTATCTTCGTGTTTTGCGCAGAATGTTAGGCAATGACATTTATAATTACTATCGGGATAAAAAGCGAGAGCGCGATCAAGGCGTATTTCATATTACCTTAATTAATCCAATCGATTACCCAAACCTTAGGTCGGAACAGGTTGATGTAATTTTAAACAAAGAATTTAAAATCCAATTATATGGCATTGGTCGCGCCCAAGACGCCTACAGCATATGCTATTACATTATTGTGCGATCCGAAGAATTGCAAAAATGTAGAAGCAATTTTGCATTAGATCAAGCCGACTTACATATTACCCTAGGTTTTAGCAATAATGATGTGTACGGTATAGAAAAAGGACGAGGCACATTAATAAAAGCGGTAGGTGAACTACCTCTTGAGCCTATTCCGGGTAGAAACATTTCCAGACTAAAAAAATGTGTTTAGGGACAAGGCGTATTTGTGCATTGTTTCCCCATAATTAGAGCTGTGGACAATGTAATTTAGATTATCCGATATCTCTAATTTCACATGAGCCTAATTTCAATAGATTGTCATTTTTGACTTCAATGAATCCTACCTGCAAGACTCTCAAACCCATGTCTCAACAAAGGTTTTAGTCGCTGACTGAAAGCGCTATTAGAGTGTGACATAGCCTTATTTCTGTTATTTTAACGTTTTTCACACTTACGTGTATAATTTTAAGGTCAGGTTTTCCTGTTTTAATCCACATTTCTGAAACAAGTAAACTAGATAGAAGCAACTCTCGCTAATTTATACAACTCAATTAAATACTGAACGTCCCACCCGGCTCGGTGTATACCGGGTACCATTTTACGAGCCTGCTGTTTCATTTTATTACAATACTCAATAAACCAATCTCGCTTTAAATTGGGTGTTCTGGCACTGATTAATTTATAAATTAGTTGATCCATTTCCTCTAGGTTAGTTGCAATAGAGTCTAGCTCACTCACTGCCAATAAACGTCTAAGCCAAAATTCATCGTAGGCAACAGCATCGGTATAAATAACGCTTTCTCTTAAAAAAGGTAAAAATTTCTGAACCACATCGTCTGGCGTATGCCCTTCATCAACTAATTGTTGTTTTGTTATACCGTGTATTTGTGCTGACTCCTCGCTCCAATCAGTCCACTCTGGGATAGTGACTGGACTAATTAAATAACTTTGAATCTGTCCTGAACCGTCTGACCAAGCTATTTCAATCGGATAAGAATCTGAGGATAAACTCGATGCCTCAAAATCCAAAAACATTGGCATACACATTTCAATCTCCTTATTAGGTCGTGTAGGCAAAACACTATAATAGCACTTTTCCTAAAATATCCTATGCTCCTTTACATAATAACTTTCCTTCAAACGCTTAATCTGTCTTCTTTTCTTTCTCACCTCAAGGCCGCATGAGTCACAGCGCCTCTTCTTATTGCCATTACGGCCTGGAGAATAAGGATTGCTCAATGGATTGTCGCAATCTAAACAGCGCATGTATTGATTTCTTTCGCAGGCCGGGCATATCTCTGTCTCCATTAGTCCAATAGCAAGGTATTCATTTTCGCAGCTTAAACACATCCGAAGGTCAAATCCACTATTACGTTGTAGTGAATTTAGTAAATAATAGGCACGATTAATATTATTAATCACTGGGGATGAAACCATATCCAGATAAGTAAGATAAGAACCGAGTAATTTTTCTGCTAAGCTAAGTTCACTATTGAAATGCAAATAAAGTCGATATAGAAAGTTCGCATGCGTCATTCTTAAATTATGTTTTCCGGGTGCTCGCCACCAATACAAGCCTCGTTCTGCTCGAGATAATAAATTGAGACTTTTATCGCATTCGCGCACTAATCTCTGGGCATCACTAATACGTATACCAAGCATTTCGTGAACAATTGGCCACTTACAACCTAATTTAATCAGCTCTTCTGCTACTAAAATATTTTTAGCATAGTTTGATACACTGCTCATAGATGCCTCCTCCATTTAGTGATCTAAGTGTACTTGATCGCTCTTTCGATTCAATATTTTGCATTCAGGCAACTTATTATTATGAGTTCGCACTAACATTAATGCTTGCAGATTTAATTGATGGCTCTGGCTATATTCTTTCGCGCAAAGTAAAAGATTATTCCAGAGTGCCTCATCACCACAACTTCTTAACGTTAGCAAGCAGATTGGCTGTTGGCTCAAATTGTCAATTTCCTTGTCACTGCATAAGGCAAGCTGAGCGCTCAACTTTTCAGAGATGCCAAATACAACTTGAGATCTAATTGGATCAGCACTAGCTACTTCGCAAACCAATGCCAGCACTTGCTTATTTATGTTTCGAATTAATTTATGATCAATATCTATCAATTTGGATTTTTTCATGATTTCTCCCCATGAAGCAGTAAAAAGATAAATGGCCTTAAGACCAGAAATACTTATGATAATCACAAGCAACTATTGCGGGACCAGCACGGCAATGGAGAAAGCGTCTTAAGCTTTGAATACTATTAGATAGTTTTTTGTTTTATAAATGAACATTTATAATTAACAGCCGATTATAATAAAACAATGACTGTGATAGCGAAGGTATTGCGCTGGGTTGTTTCTTTTATAACATATTTATATTGCAGGAGAAGCGTAAAATAGTCTGTTTTGCATAACACCCATTTGTTCACCTCACAAACCACTGTGATTTTACTATGCCAGCATATTGGTTCAATAAAAACGGCATTGATTAAGTGAAATTCCTCATCTTATCTTACACTGAATGACGGATATGATATTTTTAGCTATTATCGACTATAAAATATAAGTGGCTCGCAAGGAGCCTGCTGTCCCACAGTTAACTGCGAACTTAGTAGGAAGGACGATACTCAGTATCTGCTGTAGCCCGGCTCTTCACGACTGCAGGGATGCAGGAGGTAGAACCGGGCTACAGATCCCTCAAAATTATAGTAAACAACTATCATTCTGTTTCAGATTTAAAATTTTCTAGTCTCATGGCAGACGTCTCAAGTTCATGTCTCGACCAAGGTATAAGCGATTAATGGGCAACACGAGTAGGATGTGACCTCTAACCTAACCCCTGTTATATCAATGTTCTTTTCAGACTTACATCTATAATCTTAGGTCAGGTATTCCTGTTTAATCCAAACTCTGGGACAGCAATGCGCAAGGAGTGGTCGCTCTCGCGGGCTACGCTAATTATAATTTTCCTCTATTGTTTAGTTTTGAATTCCACACTGTTAGATTCAACTAATGCATCAAAGTTCTGATCAATTTGATTTTTAGTCCGGCTTGGATTCTTTCGCCAACACTTGTTTGAAATTCATGGCCATTGGCAAGAAGCCGTATAATATACAGCCTATAAAAATAAAAGCGATGGCCAAATCAATCTGCTTAAAAAAGCCAAGAATAATGATCATTAGCACCGCGATCAAACTGATTATGCGCATTGAATGTCTATTGCCTATTAGTCGACCCATGTGACGATAGTGTGAGTCAAAGCCAACCATAAGCACACACGCAACACCAACCATCATGCCTAATAAAGCATAATGATCGGCAAAAAGGTATGCTGAGGATAATACCAAAATACCGCCATAAACACTTGGTGCACCCATAAAATACTCTGGGTCTGAATTGGATTTGTTGAGGGTAAAATAAATGAGTCGGCCAATAGTAAAGAAAGCGTACAAACCTCCTATTATATAACCATCCAAGCCTAAACCATTAATTTGAGCTTCAAACTGCTGCATATGAATCATAATGATAATGCCTGGCGCTATACCGTAGGTAAAACCATCCGCAATATCATCGCTGTAAATGCCCCACTTAGTCGAACCAAATTTTCTAGCCGCAGCGCCATCAAGACCGTCAAAGGCAGCGCCTAATCCAATAAACATTAGGCTTAAATCTAATCTGCCTTTTGTTGCCATATAGATGGCAATAAAACCGCACAGTAAATTACCAAACGATAAAGAATCTGCGATTAAATATTTTTTTAATAAGCCTACAGTATGGCCAATTAGTATGACGCTAAGCAATGTGCTTAAGATCAGCATACCCTCAGCAAGTGCCGGAGTGGCGAATTTTGATGAGCTACCCAGAGCGACTAAAACAACAATAAACAAAGTTGCGAAATTTACCCCTGAAGAAATCCTCGCTTTTTGTCGTTCATCTCGATAAAGCTGGATAGCGATAAGAATGCCATCCGCTACAATTTTTAATATTATTAATTCAAAACTTACTTTATCAAATACCAAATAGCCTAAAGCTAAAACAAGTGGGTAGTCGACTAATCTTTCGAAAGCATAAAATGTTCTACTTGGTTTTGCACTTGCATCATGTTTTACTACGGCAGCGTAATCTAATAAGCCATAGATTAGAATCATAGTAATGACTATCCCGCCAGGTAGCGCATAATCAATTGAATCAATCGACAAAACTATGCCTGGGGTTAATATGAATAACTTAAGGCTTGGGATTAAATAATCTGGTGCAGTAAAATGCTTTTTGATAAGTTCATTAACATTGTTTAACCACTGAAAATTTAAATTTTTAGTTGTCATTGTTGTTTCCCTAAAATTCTAATTTGATCTAATCTAAAATTTCTAAATACAGTTTTACGGACCAGTTGTTTATTGTGAAATTGAGCATTTAAGTTATATCTCAATTAGACTCGACTATCTAGTTTTGCATCGCATGGGAGGCTAATATAGCAACAATTAGTCGAAATTAAGCGAAACTTTAGGACAATCAGAGGATGTGTATAATTATAGGTGTGTAAAATGATGACTTATCGTTAGTATCAAACTCCACTCAATCGACGTTGTGTGAAGGTGCCTGAACCACACAATCAATCAGGATTTAGGTTCAAGCATAAAACTAACTCATCTTATAACTGAGCGATCATCACATATGTCGCTGTATACGCTATGGCATCGCTGTTTGAGTCCACCCCGGCTCTGAAGAGCCGGGCTACATTTCCTACATAATTATAATAAACAACTAACGCTCTGTTGCAGATTTAATCGACGATCACACCTCGCAATGACTAATTCTTTTGGCAGGTCGGGGTCTGGCACTTTCTGGCGCCTTTATTTTAGTACCAAACACCGCTCAATCGGCGTTTAGGTTTTTGAATATCGTTTTTTAGAAAAGCATAAGCAAGAGTAGAAGTTAAACTTGATCGTTTTTCCCACTGATAAATATTCATTTGCGGAGACTTATTATTCTTTAAAAAGTTAACGCGCTCGCTATAAGTTGGATGCAACCTTAAGGACGAGGGCTCGTGTATACAAATACTAGGCAGAAGGAATAATTTTAATTTACTGAAACTGTCTTTATTGGTTTTAGTCATGGCACTTAACAAAGGAGATTCATCTTTTAAATATTTGACCGCACTTAAATCAGCTTGATTTTCTCGATCTCGACGTATCAGCCAAGATGTGGCATTGACAAATTTACCGCTAAACATCATTACTATAAAGAGTAAATTAAACGATACACTAAATAATAATGCAACAAGCAAATTAATTAAAATAAAAGCAAAGCCACACCAGGAAATATAGTAGGCCACACGGCTCAACATATCTGACTGGTTAAATAATTTAATGTCGTCATTCTTTATATGTGCGACTTCATGTGCAATCAAACCGGCCAATTCACTGTAACTATGATTTCTAATAAGTCCATCGCTGATTGAAATAATGTAATTATTTTTTGTTTTAACTGTAAATATCATGTCTATATAAGATGGAATATAATAAACCAATGGTTCTTGATCTAACTTCGCTCTACGGGAAAGAGTCTTTACAAATTTGTATATTTCAGTGGCTTCGTTTTGCATTATTTTTTTAGCTTGGTATAAATCGATGGTCCAAGACGCCGTTTTGTCATTATAGACATACAAAAAAACAGCCATGCAGACTGTTAAAGCTAACGCAAAATAGAAACCGAGCATCATCCAGCTAACGAGCAGAAAAAATGCCAGAAACGCGGTAAGCAGGATAAAACGATCTTTTGTATTTCGATCCAAAGCAAATTTAGATTTGATATTATTCATGCCGCAACTATAGACCTAATACAGTGAAATTAAAACCATGCTTAATAAATAAAAATGGAATATGAGAACGGCTTAACTATTTATACTGGAGGAATAATAAAATACTAAATTTTTTATTTTACTTTCGAAATCTATTTCTTGAGGATTCTCTCAATAGCAGATTAATTTATGCCGAACAAGTTCCTAAGTTTGAAATAGCTTAACCCAGCAATAATCAAAGCGCTAAGATATCAATCTATGTTTGAAAATAAACAACATAAAAAAACCCCTCCGTGGTGAAGGGGTAATGGAGAGAGTTGCTTTGAAACCAGTGAATGCGAATCCCTTTGAAACTAACAATGTCCAAGACTAGTCCGCTGATCTCAAAGTAAACTAAAACTTGCAAGGCATGACCCTAAACTTTTGATCATACCTTGCGCTTACTCTATGAAATTACTTGCAGTGTGATTTTGAAATAGTCGGTGCGAATGCTGCTCCACCGCCACAACCACCAATAGTCACTTTGATTTGCTTAGTCGTTCTGTAGTACTTGCCATCCGCTTTAACAATGGCAACTACATTTTGCGTCTCAAGCATTTTTACTCGACCGCCAATCTGCATGCTTATGCCTTTAGGAATTTGATAGCTGGCTAATAACGGGGTTGGGTTTTTTTCAGCAAAAATACTGATTTCTTCCACATTTTTCATATTACCAGTAAGGACGCTGATTTTAACTTCAGCGCCATTTTCTGCAATCGCAGGTGCACTAATGGAGATCTTGTTACTATCAATTACTTTTGCATTTCCGATCACTTGTGTAATGGCATCTCTAACGCATTCTGACTTAAAAGCTTCACGAGGGACTTTAGCAAAAGCACTATAAGGTGCTAACGATAAAAGACCTAAGATCATGCTAACGAAAATCGCGCTACCCGATTTCAATAAGAATGTTGATTTTGTATTTGTCATAGCTAACTCCTTGGTTACGTTGTTTGTAACACTAGTATCGCAAGACCCAAGCCAAACAATAGATCTAAGTAGAAACAATAACTTAGTTAACCTTGATAATTAATTAGGCGTATTTTGAATATTAATTTGCAATGATTTAATTGCATTTTGAATAGAATTACTTAGTTGACTTAATGAAACAGTTATTCTGGTTTTTCGTCTTGACTGTATTGTTGTAGCTTCCTCCAAAGAGTCGACTTATTAATATCTAGTGTCGTCGCAGTTTTTTCTCTGTTACCGCCGTTTTGATCTAAGATTTTACAAATATATCTTTTCTCTAACTCTTCAAGGCTTGGCATATCAGAATCAATACCACTGCCGTTTGCTTGAATCTGATTTGGCAGTTCCTTTAAAACTAATACTTCATCATCCGCCAAGGCGATATGACGTTCGACCATGTTTCGTAGTTCGCGCACATTGCCAGGCCAACTGTATTCGCATAATTGCTTCATTGATTTAGCATCAAAGCCTTTGACACTTCGGCCGTATTGCGCACAAATTTCCGTGGTAAAATGCTGAATCAATAAAGGAATATCATCACTTCTATTCTTTAAGGGTGGCAAGCTAAATTTAACGACATTAAGCCGGTGATATAGATCATGTCGAAACTCACCCTCCGCAACCATGGATTCCAGATTACGATTCGTTGCGACCACAAAACGAACGTCTATCACAATAGGGCGAATACCACCCACCTTCGTCACCTGCTGTTCTTGCAC
>QIKQ01000060.1 GCA_003233075.1 Gammaproteobacteria bacterium | reverse complement strand
GCAGCTTGCTCCGCGCAGCAAACTAGCAATCAAAGAGAATTAAGGCCATGGTCAAGTGAAGCCCTCGCCAACATACCTGCAAATAAACCGGAAGTTCAACACAGGGGTAAAAGCAAAACTGGTAAGCTAAACCCAAAACAACTTACCTGGAAACCTTCAAATTTAAAAATGAATAGAGTTCGTTTGGCCGTAGGGAAAAAATCATTTTTAAAGCTACAAGCGGTAAAAGCTCGCGTCAAAGTAGATGGCTTCAAGGCACGCGTTTCTTTAGATTACAGCTTTTATAATCATCATCATAAGCGTCTCGAAGGCACGTTTAAACTACGCCTACCTAATGGGGCATCACCGCATTCACTAGCCTTCGGACAAGAGTATTACCAATTTACTCGCAATAATGAACCTTTTGGTTCACACTATTCTAAAACTGAAATTAAACGCTTATCGAAACTAGACAAGCAAAAAAGAAAATACATTAAAGTTTCAAACATGAAATCAGCGATCATGGTTCCTCAAACCCAAGCTGCTCGTGCTTTTGCCACTACAGTTCGTCGCCGTATCGACCCTGCTTTATTAGAATGGACCGGCGCTGGTGTGTTTAATGGTCGCGTCTATCCACTTGAAGCCAAAACCCTGCATAAAATCACTATCAGCTATGATGTAGACTTAACGGAGTCTGCCGCGGGTTTGCATTTAGATTTCATTTTACCTAAACAATCGGAAAAACGTTCGCTTGAATTTAATATTGCTAAAAAAGGCAATTCAAATATTAGTATCAACAATATGGAATCCAATCAGTCAAGTTCAAAACGAATTTATTTTCAATTTAAACAAGCCAAAAAATCCTTATATCGGCTGACGCTTGGAAAACCTACTACAGTCGCGCTTACAGGAGACGATCACACAGGACCCTATTTTACGAGTCGACTAATTGTAAAACTACCTCGTGAGAAATATAAACACATTAGTCCTAATGCCGTTTTTCTGCTTGATACTTCTTTAAGTAGCAATGGCATTAATTTCAACCGCAGCGTTAAATTGCTTTTAAAACTACTTAGTAAAAATGAATCTCAACTAAAACGTTTTGCTGTAATGACTTTTAATGTACGTCAACACTGGTGGCGAAAACAATTTGTGGAAAATACTGCGCTAAATCGTACTGAACTTAAAATATTTTTAAATTCACTCGTTCTTGAAGGCGCGACCGATATAGAACGCGCACTACGCGAAGCATCCAGACCATCAGTCGCAGCATTAAACACGAATAATAAAAATTTATTCATGATCAGCGATGGAGCGATCACTTGGGGTCAATCTAATCATAATTCGATTGTACGTCTTTTAAAGAAACAATTAGACGGCAATCGCTTGTTTGTCTACAGCACCATACAATCAGGTGTTAACGCATCCCTGTTAACACGTTTAGCCAATTTTACGGGGGGGGCGTACTATTCAGTCAATAGTGAAAATCAACTTGAACGAGCAGCGCAAGCATTTCTATTTAAAGCCTGGAAATTAAATAAAATTACTGTGCCCGGTATGCGGGACATTATTGTTCGTGGCCGCCCTAAACAACTCTACCCAAATCAGAGAATAATTATTGCTGGTCGAGGCAAACTAAAAGCTAATAGTCACGTTCGCTTGTGGTTATCCAACGGAAACCAAGTAAAGGTACAAAAAATTAGAATTGATAAACTAATACGTTCGCCGTTGGCAATTCGTGGCTTTGGCCAAATCGCAGTGCGACAAATGGAGTCTTTACAGCAATCAGCCATTAACCGCACAGTGCAAAAATACGCCTTGCATTTCCGCATTGTAGGTAAGAATGCGACCTTATTAATGCTCGAATCTAGAGCTGACTATAAGCGCTTTAATATCAATAAAAAAACATTAGTTATTCGAAAATTTATACGGATTAATAAAGCCCGCCAAATTATCAATAAGTTGATCGCCACTCATAACAAAAATAGATACTCTGAAAAAATCGCTTTTAAGACCTGGATAACACAGTTAAGTAATACGGCTGGAGTAAATTTTACGCCAAACAGGCAGTATATAAAAATAATTGATAGCCTTCCCGAACGAAAATTTATTCCGCAATTTATTCAGTCAAAAACACCAAACTACACGCATAAGAAAAAATCTAGTTTTTATAATTTTTATGCGCGAGCTCTTAAAAAGGAAACGAATTACAGCAAGCGTTTTCTAAAAGAATACAAAAAACGAATTCGTAAAAAACAACGTGCAAAAGCGCTAGTCGCATTAAGTAACTTAGTCGAACTAGAACCAGGTAAAAGCAATGTATTACGCAAAGTCAGCTATCATTTATTAAGCGATGAATTTGATCGTGACGCTTATTTTATACTTAAAAAAATGATTGAACGTAAACCCTATGAACCTCAAGCCTATTTGGCCTTAGCACGCCTTGCCGTCAAATATAACCAGCTTGAATTGGCATTCCTCTATTATCAATTCGTATTGCAAACCAAATGGGATCAAAATGTTAATTCATTTATTACCCTTGCTAAAATTGAATACTCGTCCTTAATCCAAAAACTGAGCAAGACTGATCTTAATCCAACATTAATGACAGTAGTGCAAGCCGAAGCCTACAAAATAGTTCGGTCAGAAGTCGTGCAACCCGAGCTTATGTTCAGTATCGAATGGAATACCGATGGTACCCGTGTAAGTTTAAAAGTAGAAGAACCGAATTTAGAGACATTAGAATTTCGACGTCGAAAAAACAAATTTATTTCCGCCAGCTGGAGGAGCAGCTATGGCCCGCATATCTACAAAATAAACAAAACAGTACGCGGTGAATATAATTTGTCAGTTAATTATTGGCAAAACCTAAGCAATAAGAAAAAAAGTCAGACTGATATGTTACTGACTGTTTATCGCAATCTTGGCAAAAATAATCAATCAATTAAACATAAAGTCATAAGTTTCTCCCGACGTAAAGGTGATTTGTCGGTTTGGAACGAGATTATTAAAGAGTAAAATCAGAATAATCATTTAAATATTTTATCGGGCGTCAGTTCTAAGAAAATAATCTTAGACGACGCCCGAATAATTATCGATTCGGCTCATAGGTTTTATAATGCGGAAGATCATCATTAATATCCTCCCAGCTTGCTTTTGAGTCCACAAATATATGCGCCACTGGACGCTCCGTTATATCAGATTCAATTGTGCCTAAACGAATTCTAACTTGATCGATTTTTGTAGATGATTTACTCATAATTGGCGAGCCACAATGTTTACAAAAATATTTGGTTTGCTCGGCATTAGATTTATAAGCTGTAAGCTCAGACTCGCCTTGAGAAATATTAAATGCTTTCGCATCGACTATTCCATTTGTCGCAAAAGCGCTGCCCTGCGCTTTTCGACATTTTGAGCAATGACAATAAACTATATTATTAATAGAAGAAGTGATTTCAAAACAAATTTGACCACATAAACACGAACCCTTATACATTTCTTTCTCCAATCTCATATTTTACTTCGTCAATGCCTTTACAGCAATGAATTGAGATTATAATATTTCAAGCGGATTGCATAGAGTTAAATTATCACTGCTGCCCTGTTAACTTTTATCAAATTTACTAATATACATAAATAGTGAGCTATATTGAGTTTGTTTTAGTACGAGACATGAAACTAAGAATTTATCGTCTTTGCAAAGCGACTCTAGTCGCTGAAGCAATCTCGACAATTTAGTGATATTTTTAAAACAAAAATGGTGATAATGATTAGGAGATTGCTTCAGCGGCGTACGCCGCTTCGCAAAGACGATCATTTTCCAGTTTCATGTCACCCTCACCCATTCTTCCGTTATAACCTCAAATGACTATGTTTCGTGAAATAAGACTAAAGTTAGCGGGACAGCAGTGTTAAATTATATTGATTTTAAAAAAATCGAGAATAATTCTTTATCACCATACTGGCAATTAGATAGTGTAGAAATTATTTATCGTCAACGATATCTTTTTTTGCTTGTTTAAGTGATTCATGCACAGCTAAAGCCTGTCTTAGCCAACGCCAACCAAAATAGATCATTGGTAAACCTATACCGAAGCTCGAAAACGAAGTAATCACATCAGGCCCCGAGTAACTAGCATCTAGTTCGATAAAACTATTATACAATACCCACGCGACAATACTCAAACCAATAAGCAGCGACAACAATCCTAAAAGAATATTATGAATCGTCAGCAGAGTTCTTGTTGGTGATTTTTCAGGCAAATTCATTAATCGAATATTTTTTCGAAGTGAGGGTAAATCGTCTAGAAGTGATAACACTAATAAAGGAAATAGAATAAAACTTAATGAAAAAACTAGATAGTCAGCAAATTCTGGCGTTTTACAAATCACAATTAATAATAAATTAAAAATAAAAAGAGCTAAGTATATCGCTGTTTTTGCGACTGGACTCATTTCAGTATTTCTACGATGTTTGCCTACAAATAATCGCATAAAATGCCAGTAGTTTGGCGTAAACGTAAACTCATGAGTCTAGCAATTTGCTGATAAAATTGAATTGCCGCGGATGGATATATTTTCACAAACTTATCGAAATTCGCTTTGGTAATATAAACCATGGTACATTCTTCGGCCGCAACAGCGGTTGCCGAATAAGGCATACCATCAACAATAGACATTTCACCCATCGTTTTACCCGCTCGAATTGTTGAAATATCTTTGTGCTCTTTAATTATTTCAATTCGACCCGTGACCAAAACACACATAAAACTACCGCGCTCTCCCTCGGTAAATATTTTAGTACCTTTACTTGCTTTATAGGCACCAGAGTACTTGGCTAATGACTCGATATCTGGCCGTTCAAAGTCTCGGAAAAGTGCAGCGCTTTCTAACATAGTGCAAAGCTCACTGTGAAAACCTTCTCCCATACCGAGTAACATTAAACCGTCGGATTCTTGCTTTTTTTTCGCTAACATAATCCTAATCCTAACAAACAGGCAAAATCCAGCAGTGCCAAAGACACTGCTGGATTAAATTAATAATTGGAGGATGTTACTTACGTTTGGCTTTTAGACTTCGGCGTAATCGAGATAATAGACGTCGCGCCATTTCTCCAAACATCTCCGTTTGAGTCGGATGTGGATGTATAGCTTCAGCTACCTGCTCAAGAGTAAGCTCGCCGGCAACCATCATCACACCTTGCCCTATCAGAGTATCGGCATGATCTGCAAGGAAATGAACGCCAATAATTTTGTGTGATTGCTTATCGGCAACGATTTTTATCATGCCGTGGGTTTCGTTAGTAATCATAGCTTTAGCATCAATGCTCATCGGCATTTTAACTTCGACTGCATCAAAACCTTTGGTTTTTGCTTGCTCGAGAGACAAGCCTACAAAGGCTGCTTGAGGTCGCGAAAAGATAACACCTGAATCTTTATCCTGATTATAAACTAGGTTTTCGCCGAGTATTGAAGAGGCCGCTACTCGACCTTGTTGACCGGCCGTGTGCGCCAGCATTAAGCCACCAACCACATCACCCACCGCAAAAATATGCGGCACACTAGTTTTGCTACGTGTATTGGCTGTAATCACGCCCTTATCGACAGCGACACCGGCTTTGTCTAAATCGAGTGGATCAAGGTGCGGTCTTTTACCTGTGGCTAATATTAAATAGTCACAGCTAAAGCTTCGTTGCTTACCTTCTTCATCTTGATAAGCCACTTTAACATTGCCCGGCTCACCTTTAATTGATTTGACCATTGCCTTCGTATGAATAGTTAAACGTGGCTCTTCATTTAGTATTTTAGTTAGATGTGTGGCTATCTCAGTTTCAACTTCTGCCAATATTCGATCTTGCGCTTCGAGCAAAGTCACCTTGGCACCAAAGTCTTGAAAGATTTGCGCCATCTCTAAACCAATGGCACCACCACCAATCACTCCCAAACGTCTAGGCGCTTCATCTAAAAACCAAACTGTATCGGATGTTAATACCGAGCCATTACCTAGGCCTTCATCAACGCCTGGGATAGGTGGCACAAAAGGTGGAGCTCCAGTTGCAATCACTGAACAGCCAAAACTGATTGTTTCACCTTTTTTTGTTTTACTTGATTTTTCTGAACCTGGTCCTGATCGATGATGTGGGTCTTTTTGCAAATTTGATTGGTCAACAAAAATGGTATGATCATTAACGAATTTCGCATAACCGTGCAATACTTTTATTTTTACGCCTTTATCTGTTTTTAAGGCTAATTCGCCACGTGTTTCTAATACACCACGTCGAGTTTTTTCTAATGCCTTCCAATTTAATGTCGCCTCATTCGTTCCTTCAACACCTAGCCGCGCATCATTCGCCCGATCTTTAATCCGGTCAGCTGCCGCACGCCAAGCTTTGGATGGAATACATCCGCGCCATAAACATTCGCCGCCCGGAAAAGGAGAATCATTAACTAGTGCCACTTTGACGCCATGCGCCGCTAGATCACGTGCACAATCTTCGCCTCCAGGTCCGCCACCGATAACAACGACATCATAATCCCATTTGCCTGCGGGAATGGCCGGACCCGTTGGCCCAATCCAATTGTCTGGCTCTTGTATCAATGCTTTTAATGTATTGAGGTACATTGCCACTTCAGCGCCATTGGCAACACGATGATCCGCGGTAATCGTCAAAGGCATGCCTTCAGCACCCGCTGATGAGATCGCCAAAATTGCTGCTGTACCCGGTGTTGGAATAGCATCAAAATAAGTCACGCCCAACATACCCATATTGGAAACCATAAAGGTTGGGTTAGCGTATTCCTCTGGTTTCAATCGGCGCTTACGCGCACGGCCAACTAAATCTTTCCAACTCGTATTTAAAGACTCGAGTGATTCAGATTCGCAGTTTCTTAAAATAGGCACGACTAAACCACCACCGTCTGCAGCCACGGCCATGCCGACATCCACATTCGAACGCTCAACAATTTTATCAGTTGGCTGATAAGCCCAATTCATTACTGGATGTTTTGCCATCGCCAAAGCACACGCCTTGGCAATTGCAACAGTCACTGAAACACCTTTGGCTTTTGACGCTTTAATGAGGGCGTCTGGTTTGGCGTTCACTGTCACATTAAATGTTGGCATCGTGAGCGATGAAGCCATCGAATGACTCACCGCTCGCTCCATGCCACTCATTGGCCGTCCGTCACCTGGAACGGGGGTTTCATATCCTGCATGCACAGTGGCGCGCGTTTGTTGCTGTCCATCACGTACATCTTTAGAAGTGATCGCACCACCAGGGCCAGTGCCACTGACTTGATGAATATCAATATTCATTTGCCCTGCTAATTTTAAAGCATAAGGGCTAACGTGTTTACCCGACGGCCGTTTGACCGGTTGTGAAGAACTACTCGGCGAAATTGCTGCAGTAGCACTCGAACTACTAGCCGCGACTTGACTTCCTACACTCGAAGTCGAACTTGCTTTAGGGCTAACATTTGAATTTGAACTTGCGGCTTGATCAATTACGTTTTCAGCTGATTCAACTAGGTAAGCCATAAGCCCACCTACCAGCACCACACTATCTGCTTGCGCTTGTGGACCAGACAAATATCCATCTTTGAAAACTTCGACATCCATGATGGCTTTGTCAGTTTCAACTTGCGCGACTATATCGCCACGTTTAATTTGATCACCAATTGATTTTTCCCAGCTTACCACCACGCCCTCAGTCATCGTATCGGACAGCTGCGGCATTTTAACCATCGTCACCACCCCCTCTGGAGCTATGACATCGTTGTCACTCGAATTTACGCTGCCCGAATCAGTTACTAAAGGTTCACTTGCTAATTCAGTGACATTACTTTCTGAACCCGTTTCGACACTTAAAGCACTACTCGCTTGATTGTTCGTAATCGCAGACTCATCAGCAACAATAGTTGCAATTGTGCCACCGACGGCAACAGTATCGCCTATCTCAACCATAGGTCCTGAAAGAAAACCATCACGAAATACTTCCACATCCATAATGGCCTTATCTGTTTCAACGGTAGCGACGATATCGCCACGCGATACACTTGCGCCAATTTCTTTTTCCCAACTGACTAAAATGCCTTCTGTCATAGTATCTGAGAGTTGCGGCATTTTAACTAAATAAGGATCTGTTTTACTGTTTTCAGACATTTTAATCTCGATTCTTTTTCACATACTGAACTGTGGACTACTCGTATTAAGCTCTTTGTAAAAACCTAGCGGCCAAACATTTTAAGCACAGCCTTAACCACATCATTAGCATTCGGTATAGCCGCTTTTTCAAGCGAGTGATTATAAGGAATGGGTACATTTACCGCTGACACGCGTACCGGCGCAGCATCTAGTTCATAAAAACATTCTTCATTAATAATTGCCATCACTTCTGCGCCTACCCCTACCGCCGGTTCCGCTTCTTCGATAATCAACGCACGATGAGTTTTACTCACGGACTCGATTATGCCTTTACGATCTAGCGGACTTAGAGTGTATAAATCAACAATTTCTGCATCAATTTGATATTGACTGGCGAGAATTTCTGCCGCTTGTAAACACCAATGCACCGAAATATTATAAGCAAACAAGGTCACGTCTTTCCCGCGGCGAGTCACTTCGGAACCTTCGAGTGGATGAAAAAATTCATCCTCTGGAACGGCGCCTTTCATGTTATACATTAATTCATGTTCATAAATAAAAACCGGGTCGTCACAACGCACGGCAGATTTTAGCATACCGTAAACTTGTTTAGGATTCGAAGGTGTCACCACGCGCAATCCTGCTACGCCCATAAATACCTTTTCCATTCGAGCTGAATGTTGGGCGCCTAATTGATGTGCAGTGCCGCCAGGTGAACGAATAACAACGGGTGCTTTTAATTGTCCGCCCGACATATAATGCGCCTTGGCAGCAGTATTAAAAATTTGATCCATGGCAAGCCATGCAAAGTTAACCGACATAATTTCAATAATTGGTCTACAACCAAGATAAGACGCACCTATTCCTAAACCGGTATAGCCATTTTCGGAAATGGGTGTATCCATGACTCGCTCAGGACCATACTTATCATATAAACCAGTCGTTGCCTTATAAGTTCCGCCCACTACGCCAATGTCTTCACCCATACAAAAAACCAATGGGTCGTTCGTCATTTCTTCATCCTGCGCTCGAACAAGCGCTTCCCAAAACATAATTTCTTGTGGCATTAGTTTACTCCCCCACGTCCGCCTTTAACCCACGGATCATTTTCTACAAGCACGTACTTTTCCAACATTTCGAGTGGTGGCTCAGGAGATTCCTCTGCAAACTTAATAACTTCACTTTCAATTTGATCTAATATCTGGTTATCCATTTTTTTATAATCTTCAATTGTCATTTCTTTTGCTTCTACTAAGCGATCGCGCAACATAATAATTGGATCTCGATCACTCCAAATTCGTTCTTCGCTCTTAGGTCGATACGCATTTGAATCTGACATTGAATGACCGCGATATCGATAAGTCATTAGCTCTAAAAAATAGGGCCCCTTGCCAGAACGTACATGCTCGACTGCTTCGACCGCCGCTTCATACACTATTTCTACATCTTGGCCATCAACCTGAGTTGAAGGTATGTTATAAGCCGATACACGTTTATATTGATCTACCACAGCAGTTGAGCGATCAATTCTAGTGCCGATACCGTACAAATTATTTTCACAAACATACAATACTGGTAAGTTCCACAATTTGGCCATATTCAGTGATTCATGAAATGTACCTTGGTTATTCGCCGCATCACCTAAAAAGCAAATGCAAATTTCTTTGCCCTTTTTCATCTGAATACCTTTAGCAATCCCAGCAGCTAAGGGGAATGGACCACCGACCAAGGCATAACCACCCATAAAACGATTCTCTACACCAAAAATGTGCATCGAACCACCCAAGCCTTTGCAGCATCCGGTTACTTTGGCATATAACTCTGCCATGACTGCTTTTGGATCAACACCGCATTTGATCGCATGAACATGATCACGATAACTCGTTAGAACATAATCTGATCCAGGGTTAGCTGCTTCTATTACACCGTGAGCACAGGCTTCTTCACCCGAATAGAGATGTAAAAATCCACCTATTTTACGTTCAACATAAGCTTCATAGCAGCGCTCTTCAAAACGACGCGCAAATAACATTTCTTCAAGAAGCCGTTTCTTTTGCTCTAAGCTGAGCTTTTTGCTTGCTTGTACTTTAGCATTCATGGGTAATATCCAATCAAAACTGTGATTTAAGTAATTGTAATCGATTATATTTTCACCGCCAGTGCGGTAAACCCGCTATGATCTTTGTTTTAGTTAACAAGGTCAAGACAAAGCCATCTCAAAAAAGGAAATTGTTATCTATAACCTGTAAAAACAGTAACTTAGGAAAATCAAAGTTATTGATTTAGGTATCAATCAAAGTAGCTATAAAACGATTATTATTTGTCCAATTTAGCTCATATATTAAACTGCAAATTAGAAAACTTTGCTTACATTTGCTAAATCAGCTGATATTTTTAACCTAGATTTAGTATGAAACTCGGTTCAAACATTGCTAAAAATAACTTAAAGTAGCCAATCAAAATTATTTAATGTAGAGTTTCCAAGCGTTTAGGAAGCAAAAATAACCTGATTTAATGATACTATTAAGCCAGGATCATACGTCTGCACAAAGACACTACTAGGAATCAAGTGGAACTCGAAATAACTCAGCCTGACGATTGGCATTTACATCTACGCGACGGCGAACTAATGAAAACTGTGCTCGCTCACACTGCTCAGACTTTCGGCCGAGCTATTATTATGCCAAATCTCAAAACGCCTATCACTACTGTCAAGCAAGCACAGCATTATTATCAACAAATCAAAGCTGCCTTAGCCAGTGATACGATATTTGAACCATTAATGACTTTATATTTAACCGAATCAAGCAACGCCAAAGAATTAACTGCAATTGCAAAATCGACCGAAGTGAAAGCAGTTAAATATTATCCCGCAGGGGCTACAACAAATTCAGACTCAGGTGTACGGAATTTAGAGAAAGTCTATCCCTTCATCGAACAAATGGAAAAATTGGATATCCCGCTATTAGTTCATGGCGAGGTAGTTGATTCAGACATTGACGTCTTTGACCGAGAAAAAGTATTTATCGATAAACACCTAATTAAGCTTGTCACTCAGTTTCCAAGCCTACGTATAGTGTTTGAGCACATCACGACTCAAGATGCAGCGCAATTTGTTAAATCCAGTTCAAGTAAAATCGCCGCAACCATTACACCTCAACATATGTTAATGAATCGAAACGAACTTTTTCGAGACGGGATTAATCCGCATCACTATTGTTTACCTATTTTGAAACGTGAAAAACATCGTCAAGCGATAGTCGAAGCAGCCTGTAGCGGTAATAGAAGTTTTTTTCTCGGCACCGACAGCGCACCTCATTTTAAATTAAGCAAGGAAAGTAGTTGTGGCTGTGCAGGTATCTACTCCGCGCCAATTGCGATGGCCTTGTATGCCGAAGCCTTTGATAATCAAAATTCATTAGATAAGCTTGAAGCATTCGCCAGTTTGAATGGAGCGAATTTCTACGGCTTAGAATTAAATGAGAAAAAAATTCGATTAGTAAAACAAGATTTTCAAGTAGAAAAAAGTTACTTAATTGAGAAGCAGGACCTCATTCCTCTTCGTGCTGGAAAAACTTGCCACTGGCGAACAGAATTAGTATGAGACCTTTGCACGGATAGCGAGAAGTCAGAGAACAAGGCAAAAGGCGACGAAAAAGCGTAGTTTACACGCAGTTCATCACTACGTGACCCCGCATTTTGAGGAGACTTTTAACGCAGTAATCAGGCTTCGCAGCATTCGTACAAAGGTCTCAGTATAACTTACTTAGCTTATAACCTTTAGATTCGAGTAATTGTAAAATCCCCGTCTTACCCGGTAAATGCAAAGCGCCTACCGCAAAAAAAGCATTGCCCGGCTTTAGCCTAGGCAATATAGCATTAACCATAATAACATTACGCCGAATTACTAAACGATAAAAATAATCATTTATTAATTCTTCATCGTCAACCATCGGAGAGTTTTTCATTAGAGCGAACATTTTTTCCAAATTTCTTTCAATATAAATATCTATCAGCTGACTGCTTTGCTTTGCAATCAATGGCAAATTATCCAAAGAAAACTCAATCATTTTTATTAGATGATTTAGTGGTGTTTTAGTGAATACACCTATGTGCTCATCTATGTCTTCTAGTCCGCAAATGTTTTTTTGTTGTAGTATTGCGTTACGAAACAAACGTTCATCCAATACTTCACTCTTAGGAATTGGCATTATTAATAATACCCAAGCCGCCCAAGGCTTTAATTTATTAATATTGCCAACTGGTATTTTTTTTTGTTTCAGCTCAGCTAAAATACGATTATATAATTTCTCGCCAATTTCACCCTTTAGGGTCTTTTTGTCGGTGTAGATCATTTCCATTGAAAATTTAACTTTTGCAACATAGTCCATTTTTATTTCAGTGCACAATGTTTTTGCTTTATTAAAATTTTCAGATATCGTTTTTAAAATTTTGAGTACCCGAGGGTCATCAACGTGGATTGTACCAAGTAAATAACTGGGCTCAACTCCTGCTTTTTCGATTTTCCAATAAACACCAGTTTTAAATTTTGTCGGCTCGATAAAAGAAATAGCGTCCTTAGCCGGCTTTGCCGGCATAACAATTAATGAACTTGACTTTGCCGACTTGCTTGCCGACAAAGCTGGAGACTTATCCAGTTTTATCGATGATTGCTTTGAAGGCGCTGCATTGTTCGTCTTTGTAGTGTCAGATACGTCGCCTTGAAAAAAATTCAGGACTAGCAAAAAAACTAAAACTGCAAATATAAATCCAATTACCATCGTACGAGCGAGTTTCTTTCTTCCCATAACTACCTCCTTAATCTACAATTTAATTTTAGGTAAATTTAGAATAATAAGCACGATTGAATATCATCACGTCTATATATACTGCCTGTTGCTATAAGTATACCTGATTTTTATTCTCAGGTGGGTACGACTAACCGTGCTTTTAGTTAAATTTTATCACTGCTGTCCTGTTAACTTTTTTATCTCGATGTTTAATAGTCGCATTCACTAAACAAAATAAACGACCGATAATTTCGCATTCGAAGC
>QIKQ01000205.1 GCA_003233075.1 Gammaproteobacteria bacterium | reverse complement strand
TTTCATGTCTCAAATAGTAACTCTATCAATTTAGTCCTATTTAGCTAGGTTTCATGAAATATTTTCATATTAAGCGGGACAGCAGTGATTCAGTTATTATTCAGATTTTTGTTTAAACAATAAAGAGTTTTCGTAATAAATAATACTTGCATTAATATAAATAATAGATATACTCACTGACCGAAAATGGAGAAAGAAATGATCAGGCAATTTTATAAACCAAATTATTTAGGGAACGCTCGAGCGATTGGCTCGAACGGTTTCATATGGCATAAATTAAATACAAATTTAATGCCTAGTTTTGCTAATAATAAACACATGGGACTGTGCGTAATCGATAGTATTACAAATATCGTGACGCAGGCTGACTTGTGTCTGGCTGAAAAAGAATAAGCGAACCTTTAAGCATTCATGCGAAAGGTGATCGCCTTTCGCGGAAATAAAAACCTCGATGGGCGCTTTCGCGTATCGAGGTTTTTTATTGTTTATTATTCATGTAATTTGCTTGTGATGCGTTGGGTGTGGCAGCACCTGGTAGGGGTTTTTAGTTTAGTGAGTGTCAATTAATCTGCCTGATAAACGCTAAACTACTTGAGCAAAGAAGCGCTCGTTTGGGAGTCGGACTTGGGTAACCGACCTTCGCATCATATGGCAATAAATTTAGCTAGTGTCTTGATTGTCAATCTGAAACTAATTGCATTAATTAATTCTAGTTCCTTGGTGATCTGAATATAGAAAGAAAAATGAAAATTATATTAAAGTAAATTTGATCTCATTTAGTAAAATAACAAACATAATTACTTTCTTTTAGTAAAAGGATTGGCATGGCAGAATCTATCTACAAATTAGAAATTATTGAGATCATTAGAAAAAGCTTTTCAAAAATTATTAGAAATAAGACGCAAGTATTTTTCATATTGCTAATACCAGTAGCACTCTATATAGTTTTGGATATTGCAGATAGATATATAATGCTTAGATTATCAGCAGCGGGAAAGGATTATTTTACGTTAGCGCAAACAATAATATTTTCAACTTTTAAAATACTACTTGAGTTGCTATTAATAATCATTGTGGCAGTCAATTGGCACAGGCATATACTGTTAAATATAAAAGTAACTTCCCCTTTTTCAATATTTAAGTTTAGTAGACGTGAATTCAATTACGTGGCGTGGTTTTTACAATTATTCGGAATTACAATTCTAATGTTTGTTATTTTTGTCTGGCCAATGACCTATCTAGCTGAAACACTAATTCCAGATCGAGACAATTCAATCATTGATGCAACGGATTTAGATATTATTATCTATATTATTCCAATTTATATTATGAGCAGAATTAGTCTAGGACTTCCGGCAGCGGCGATTGATGTTAGGCCAGAGTTGAGTTCTGTATTTAAACTTAGTAAAGGCAATAGTTGGCGCTTATTTCTATTAGTTGGAGTGTTGCCCTATTTTTTAAGTCTAATTACGTCTTTGTTAGAAGAGATGAGCGAAGACTTAACCACAAACGTAATTTATATTATTTGCAAATCTTTACTCTATGTCATTGTGACAATAATTGAAATTTCACTGCTATCGTATTGTTATAAACATCTAGCTGATATTGATGATAGATAATTTACAGAAATATTTTAGGAGTTAATTAAGTTTACTTGTTTGTGCAGTGAGCTGATTTATAGCTCATCAAGGGCGTTGTTTAACTTGGCTTCGATTGCTTTTTTATAGTTGAGATAATGAATAGTTTGAATCGCAAGGCCTTCTTTATTTGAAAACAAACTGCGAGATACTTCTAAATCAGTAATATAGATCGGATATCTTTCGCCATTAGCACGATGTTTCAGGACATGGCTTGCTACTTCGGTAATGACATTCTCGCCGTACTCAAGACTTGAAAACTCAACACCATCACAAAAAATACTGTACACGGAATTATTTGTACCTGAAAGATCACCTATCACTTGAAGGCTAAAATAGTCATTTAAGTTAACATCGTGTTTTTCGATTGAACGTTTAACGGCGTATTTACCATTTTTCGTTTTGCTTACTTGGAAGTATTCGATATCAGGATTGATTGAATTTTCCAAGTTAGAACAATGCTCTATTGCATTACAGCGTAACACTGCTGTGCTTAAAAACTTAAAGAAATGATTGAGCAATGACTGTTTGGAGTGCAGGTCAGCTGAATGGGTGTATAAGGAGCCTTTTTCATCCAATACCCATACTGTTGCTTGATCATTTAGTATTTCATAAAACAATTGCACTTTATTCGGGCTATTCTTTTTAATGACAGCAGGCAGGGCTTGGTTTTTCTGTGTGTTTCGATCAAACAATATGTGAGTATAACCATCTTGCGGTAAGCCTAGTTCTTGATGAAGTTCACTGTCGTTTTTCAAGCGCTTGTAATTTATTTGTGCTTTTTCAGATTGCAGTATGTAATAAGCGGCACCTACATTGATAATGTATCGAATATATTCACCTACGGAAGTATCGTAAAAGACCTTAATTATGTCATTAAAAAACTCTTGAATGCGCTTAGCGATTGAGCCACCACGATTAGACGAAAAACTAAAAACTTTAACTCTGGGTGGACGGTATTCAGAACCTAGTGGCGACCATTCTAATAAACTCACTAGGCAATCCATGACTGCGTTTTGGCCTTCAAAATGACTAATGATAACTTCTCCCCAGTTATTAATGACCATCATATCAAACGCATTGGCGAGGTTTTTCCAAAAACCGCCATAACTTAATGCATCAGATCGATTGCTGGTCAAGTGTACCCCCCGTTTTGTATGGCTTGCCAAGGGATCTTCACCCACATTAATAAAGACAGTAGCTTCTTTTAAATGAGCAGACTCTTTCATTTCATCAATGCTAGGCTTGTGTACCTTGTACTCAGGATAAACTTCTTTAAAACTGTCAATGATCGCTAAAAGTTCACGAGAGTCTAATATTCCAATGGTATTATGCATGGTCACTAAGGTGTGGGGTCCTAGCACTTTATTAAAATGCGCCCAGGCAACCAGTTCGATCATACTTTGGCCACGTTTGATCGGAGATCTTTTATCTTCTTTTGCCTCATCGAAGTCCATATTGTATAGAACCCAGAGAGTACGACTTTCAATTGTGTGCATTACAAAGCTGAGTCTGCTCTCAATAAGATCGGTTGATACGTCAGGGTTTACTAATTCTAGTTTTCCGGTTTTTCGTTCATATGCGGCGTAGAGTCTACGGCCTAAGAGATTGAGGTCTTCTTTTTTAATATGAGACTCAACCGAGTTGTTTCGAGCAAAGTCCGAAAGCATGCGATAAGATCGAGTCAACTCTTTAACGAGTGTGGCTTTTTCTTTAGCGACTTGCTCAATTTTCCAATTAGATCTTGAGTCTAAAAATTCTAAATATTCAGTATCCCAATTCCATTCTTTTATTAATTGCAACATAAGTTCGTGCTGCATGTCCATTTTTCTATGCTTGATTTTACTGAGTTTTTTACCAATTTTAAAATAAAAACAACGTCGTGCGAGTTGACATCGCTCTTGTTCGACTAGTCCCAATAGATATTCTTCTACTTTGTAATTCATCATAACGTAAGGGTCAAGTTTACTTAAGGTGATGTCGCCTTTATATATCTCACGTTTGTAGCGAGTACAGAGCAGTTCCATTTTTGGATACTCGGCTGCATAAGATTCAATAAGCAGTAGTTTTAAGAGAGATTTATGCGGTGAACCAATGGCCTTGTTGAGCTGCCACAAGGCGGCACCTAAAAATTCACCTGCAGGAATTTCAATTAGATCGCCGAAGTCGAGGTATTCGTAATTGAGTATTTCACGATCATCATGTAATTTTTTTAAATATTGATTGTAATTAATTTTTCGGTCGGGCGGGACTAGCCACCAGGCTGGATATTTGCCCGCGAGTAATAAAGCAGTTCGGTAAAATTCTTCGAGTAAAATATGAAACTGAGCGCTACCCGAGCTTTCATTTGACAGCTCTTGCATTGCGCCTGATTTAAATTTTTTATCGTTTAGAACAAAAAAAGTGACTTCCAGGTTAAGTGTTTCTCCCCATTGGCGAATTATCTCGCATTTTTCATTAAGCAAGCGGATTTGCTTTTCGTCTAATTCTTTTCGATAACAAACCCAAATATCAAAATCACTTTTCTCGGTATAGGCAATCGTACCGCTGCTGCCAATCATATACAAAGCTTGTATATTGTAGATGTGCATCGCCCTACGCTCAAAATAAAAATCCGAGCACATTTGCTCAGCTTCATTAATAATCAGTTGAGGCGGCGAATAATCAGCGATGCCAGCAGGTGTTTCTTTTGAAACAAAACCAGGCAAGGCAGGATGATTGACATGAAACAATAAAGGCAGCAGATCGACAAAAATGCGCTTGTTTTTACGTAGACTATTACGCGCTAGCTTAAGGCGATCACGATTCAAAATTAAAAATCGTTTGCGTATAGTGCGAGCGTTAGTTGTGACTTTCAAGGTCGGTTTTTTAGCGGGTTCTGCCATGCTAGTTGTATCGGCATATACTCCTACGACTAGAGCAGTAGCTTATTTACAATCAATAGTGAAAAAACCCAAAAAAAGTCGAGTTATTATAGTTTGAATATTTTTTGATTTTGCTGAATTGATGACTCTAGCGCTAGGTTTGCTCGTTTTAGTAGAGACCCTAGGCTATCTGTTTCCATCCATTGCGTAATTCCGTAAGAAATTGAGCTTAGCCAAGGAAGGCATATTAATTTGCTATCTATTTTGTCAATTAAGGGGTCAACTTCATTTGCGAGAGTCTCTGGGAGAACGATTAGAAATTTTCCGTGCGAATCATAGTGTAATTGGTCGGCCCAGCGCATCACTTCTTTGAGCTGCTGGCTAGCGATACGTACATGTTCAGCATGTCGATCAATATTATCTGGATCTTGAGCGAAATGAAATTGCATGGCGATGATGGATAATGGATTGTGGTATCGTCGGCTACGAGCTAACTGAGGCTCAAGTATTAAATAAAAAGCCCTTTCACTCAGTAAACCGGTTATGGGATCACGAAATTGAGATGCCATGACTTGATCGCGTAGTACGGTTAAGTCTTGAGTCAGAGATTTTTCTTTGGTTTGGTCATGCAAGTAATGAATTGTGAGGTTTTCATCGCTACCGTGTAACATTTCTTTTTGGCTGTGTGAAAAACTTAATGTTTGAGAATTAAATACAATTTCAATATCCTCGCCTGAATTAAGAATGTGCGTAATGGCTGAAGTATCAATTTGATCTCTATTGCTACTATCAGCCTTAATTTCTTGAAGATTAAATAATTTGGCAATAGCAAGGTTAAACCAGATGACATTATTTTTAGAGTTTGTTAAAACAATAGCTTGTTGCAGATCATTAAGAATCTCAAAAAGCGTATCAATTGTGAGTGAATTTAATTTCATGTACACAGTATATCTAATTTAGAGCAAACAATAAATTTAACAGTAGGTAGATATTTTTTGCTATTCAGTATAGTCTTCGGCACGTCTTGCATCGCCCTTCACTTTATTTTCTGGATAACGTTGTTCGTTTATGTTTATTTTTTTTAGTGCTGCATCATATAAGTTAACGTTCAATTTGTCAGCAATACGAATTAAATAAATAAAAATGTCAGCAAGTTCTTGCTCGCTAGCAGTTTGTTGTTTTGCACTTAGGTTTTGACTTTGCTCCTCACTAAGCCACTGAAATATTTCTACTAATTCAGCCGCTTCGGCAATTAATGCCATGCTTAAGTTTTTAGGAGAATGGAATTGATCCCAGTCTCGTCGACTCGCAAAATCTGCAAGCCTTACTTTTAAATCTTCTAGTTCATTTGCTTTCATTTATTCTCCTACTGAAGTAGCCTGCAGAAGCGTAAGCGAGTGCAGGAAAGTTGGGTGCCAGGTCTTGACTTTCTATTCAGTAGAAAATTATAAAAAATTAAGATGCGAAATAGACATTGCTGTCCCGTTAACATAATAATATAATTCAAACCTAACTATTTACGCAGTATCACTAAACGACTTAGTAGTTGATGGCGCA
Organism: Gammaproteobacteria bacterium; assembly: GCA_003233075.1. Lineage (GTDB taxonomy): Bacteria > Pseudomonadota > Gammaproteobacteria > SZUA-21 > SZUA-21 > SZUA-41. The sequence goes on along the minus strand of QIKQ01000205.1, from coordinate 7,477 downwards.
CGTCGCCGCTACCCGTCTTTGCGAGGAGCCCTGTTTTACAGGGCGACAAAGCAATCTCCTAATCATTTTCGCCATTCTTTTTCTAAAAAATACCATTTATTTTACGAGATTGCTTCAGCGGCATAGGCCGCTTCGCAAAGACGAATATTTTCTAATTTCATGTCTCCATCTACTATTCTCTCATTTTTACTTTAAATTACTGCGTTTCGTAAAATAGGACTAAAGTTAATGGGCAGCAGTGCGAAATAGAATAAAAATCTAGCCTTGGCGCCCTTAAAGTTTGTTACTTAAGTCTTTGCCGTGCCAGCTTTACTGCCTTCTTCACTTGATTAGGCGCTGTACCACCTCGGTGGTCACGCGCAGAGACTGAGCCCTTTAAAGATAAACATTCAAACACGTCTTTTTCAATTTTATCTGAAAATTGTTGCATGTCACTTAGTTCAAGTTTATCTAGATCACAATGCTGTTTAATACAATAGGCCACTGCCTTGCCTACGATTTCATGAGCATCTCTAAAGGCAATATTCTTTTTAACTAAATAATCAGCCAAATCAGTCGCAGTTGCAAAACCGCGACTGGCGGCCTGCTCCATTTTATCTCGCTTCGCTTCAATGGCAGGAATCATATCAGCAAAAGCCTTTAAGCAACCCCTGATATTATCAATGGTATCAAAAAGTGGTTCTTTATCTTCCTGATTGTCTTTATTATATGCCAGAGGTTGGGATTTCATTAAAGTCAGCAGGCACATTAAATGGCCATAGATGCGCCCCGTTTTGCCTCGAACTAATTCAGGAACATCGGGGTTTTTCTTTTGTGGCATAATGGATGAGCCAGTACAAAATCTGTCTGGCAAATCAATAAATTCGAAGTGCGCTGAATTCCAAAGTATTAGTTCTTCTGACATACGTGAAAGATGCATCATCAATAACGATGCGAAGCTCATAAACTCAATAACAAAGTCTCGGTCGCTAACAGCATCCAATGAATTTTCAGCGAGTGTTTCGAAGCCTAATAATTTGGCGCTGTACTCTCGATTTATAGGATAGCTTGTACCGGCAAGTGCCGCCGCTCCAAGTGGCGATGAGTTGACTCTTTTTCTGCAATCAATGAGACGCTGTGAGTCACGCATTAACATCTCGAACCAGGCCATTAAGTGATGACCAAAGGTAACGGGTTGGGCTGTTTGCAAGTGAGTAAAACCTGGCATAATAGTGCTTGCTTCTTTTTCAGCTAAGTTGATAAGAGCTGTTTGCAAACGTTTTAATTCAAGGCTTATGACATCGATTTCATCGCGAAGGTAAAGTCTAACATCAGTAGCGACCTGATCATTTCTGGAGCGTCCAGTATGCAGTTTTTTACCGACATCGCCTATGATTTCGATGAGTCGTGCTTCGATGTTCATGTGCACATCTTCTAGGGCTATGGACCACTTAAATTGGCCAGCATCACATTCTTTTTTTACCTGGTCTAGGCCCGTTATTATTTTGTCTACTTCTTCATTAGTGAGTATTTGGCAGTGAGCAAGCATTTTCGCGTGGGCTATTGAGCCTTGAATATCTTGTGGGTATAGACGCTGGTCAAAATCGATTGAGGCGGTAAATGCTTCAACAAATTGATCTGTCGCCTCGGTAAATCTACCTTGCCAAGGTTTCGTTGCGCCTGAATCCTTGCCTGAAGATGCTTTTGTCATGCCTGTTCGCCCAGTGAATTCAATACAGTGAATCCAATAAAATAAAATGTTAGATAATAGCTTGCTGACTTATCCTAATGATAGCGATGACCAGCAAATGAGGATGCAGTATAGCAGGAAGCGGACTATTCTGATAAGAGTGAGAGATAATTTGAGACATCAGATTAGACCAGTCCTAGAAATACTTATGAAATAGTCAGGTGAGAAAGTTTGAACGAAAATGCGCACAGAAAATTGAAAACTGAGGTTCAATCAGCTAGTTTTTTGCCTGATTTGTGTGGCGTACGGTCACTGATTACAGTGTTAATTATAGGCCAATTACTGGCATTTATTCTGGTTTTAGCATCAATTTCTGGCCAAAGCGGTCAAACCTTGTGGCTTAAATTGGGCCTGGTATCTCTTTTTGTACACTGGGTGGCTTTATCAAGCCTGGCGGTTTTATGTTTAGCACGTAAAAAATTATCGCGTCTTAGCGCTGTGCAAGCCGGATTACTGAGCTACTTGGTTATTTTAATGGTGAGCTTTGCTTTAAGTTATTTAGTTGCAGCTTCTGGTAGCGAACTAGCTTATTCACTGGTACATCTCACTGGGTTCTATTTTGCTCTAAAAAATACATTGATTGCAGCAATTGTGAGCGCCATCGCCCTGCGTTTTATCTATTTACATCACATACAAAGGCAAATTAGCAGTGCTCGATCGAGTGCTAGAGTGCAAGCATTACAGGCCCGCATTAGACCCCATTTTCTGTTTAATAGCATGAACACTATTGCCGCGCTTATTCGTAAAGACCCTAAACATGCCGAAGAAGCGGTTGAAGACCTAGCAGAACTTTTTCGATCAAGCATGATGGAAGAAGGACGTTTAGTGACATTAGAAGATGAATTAAAGAGTGTTAAAAATTATTTACATATCGAGGCATTACGCCTTGGTGAGCGGCTCAGTGTCGAATGGCAAATGCAGGATATACCTTTGAATGCCTACTTGCCTCCCTTGATACTTCAACCGCTATTTGAAAATGCAGTTTATTATGGCATTGAGCCCGCTGCAGAGGGGGGTTGTATTCGCGTGCAATTAAAACGAGTGGATGAATTTGTCGAACTCATAATTGAAAACCCAAACAATGAAGCAGTTGCGGCAAAGAAAGGTAAAGGCCATCAAATAGCGCTCGATAATATAAGAGAACGGCTTAAATATTTTTTTGGTAAAAAGGGTCATTTATATTTGTTTGAGCAGGATGATTTAATACGAGTAATCTTAAGTTTTCCATTGTCGAGTGAAGACAATATTGAGCAGCGTAAATGAAAATACTCATTAGCGATGATGAGGAATTAGCGCGAAGTCGCTTGCGACAACACATCGATGAACTCGATGCGTTTGATGTAATTGCAGAAGCTGCAAATGGAATTGAGACATTAGATCTATGTGAAAAACTGCATCCCGATGTTGTTTTGCTCGATATTCGTATGCCGGCAATGGACGGCATTGAGGCGGCGCAACATCTTAGCCAGTTTGAAAATCCACCGGCGATTATCTTTACGACTGCATACGATCAACATGTATTAAAAGCATTTGAGACCAATGCAACCGATTATTTATTAAAACCGGTGCGCAAAGAAAAGCTATTAAATGCATTAAATAAAGCCAAAAAGTTAAATCAAGCGCAAATTAATTATATGCAAGAAATTAACATTAAGGAAAAAGCACGAACCCACATATGCGCACACCAGCGTGGTAATTTAGTTTTAATTCCCTTGAGCGAAGTAATTTATTTTCACGCAGATCAAAAATATATTGCGGTCGGCACTAAAAAGACGGAAGTTTTAATCGAGGAATCGCTTAAGTCTTTGCAGCACGAGTTTAAAAATAATTTTATGCGGGTGCATCGCGCGAGCTTAGTTGCCTATAAAGCTATTTCCGCTTTGGCAAAAACTGAGGACGGCAAACATGTAATAGAATTGCTGCATACAACTAAGCGGTTCGAAGTATCGCGACGTTTATTGAGCGACATAAAAAAGGTGCTTAAGGATTTAAAAGTTGGATGATCGTCTTTTATCGAATGTTTATTATATCCCTAACAAAATCGATTAATTTATAACTTATTGATATAATAGAGTTATTTATTATATTACATCATTGAGTAAAATAACTCAATGATGTAATATAATTGCATGGAAGAATTCAAACGAAATTTAGTCAGAAAATTAAAACTTAGGTTACTCGAAACACCCCAATTTATTCAGATTGTCTCGGGACCACGTCAAACAGGGAAAACTATCCTTGTCCAGCAAGCGTGCGATGAAATTTACGATAAACATAAAAAGGCGATTCATTTTTGCGCCATAGATAGTCCAGAAGATTCGAGTATAAATTTATCGCAAATACTTGCTTCGACTGAAACTGTAGCTGCTCCAAAGCAGCCAACTATTGAGTGGCTGGTGCGCGAATGGGAGTTTGCGCGAAGTCTTTGCGCCGATGAGAAATATATAAATCACGGTTGCGTACTTGTTTTAGACGAAATCCAGAAAATTCCGCAATGGTCAAGCGCCGTAAAAGGACTATGGGATGCAGACCGAGCTAGCAGAGCTAATCTGCATGTCGTGCTTTTAGGCTCTGCACCCCTCTTGATTCAACAGGGACTCTCCGAAAGCCTAGCGGGGCGATATGAAATACTAGCAAGTAAGCATTGGTCATACGCCGAGATGGCAGATGCCTTTAATTTTGATCTAGATGAGTATTTATATTTTGGTGGCTATCCTGGGGGCGCTTCACTCATTAGAGATGAGCCACGCTGGTTCAGTTATTTAACGAAAGCTCTTATTAAACCTAACATTGAAAAAGATATTCTAGAATTAAAGAGAGTCGATAAACCTAAACTTCTAAAGCAAGCGTTTGAATTATGCTGCGAATACTCAGGACAAGTACTAGCTTATAACAGCATGCTAGGACAATTGACCGATGCAGGGAACACAACCACATTGGCCGGGTATATGGATTCGCTCTATAAAGCAGAATTGATAGCAGGCCTTCAATCATATTCTGGAAATAAAAAACGTAGCAGAATTTCAAAACTAAAATGGAATGTGATGAATACCGCGTTGATGTCTTGTTATTCTAGCTATTCTTTTGAGGAGGCTAAAGCTGACCGTACCTATTGGGGTCGGTTAGTTGAATCTTCGGTCGGAGCACATTTGCTCAATACAGTTAAAGCAAGCTCAAAAATATATTACTGGCGTGATAAAGGTTTAGAAATTGATTTTGTACTGCAAGACGGAAAGCATCTTTTAGCGATTGAAGTAAAAAGTAGTAAGCGACAAAGTCCACTAAAGGCATTTGAAAAATTTACTCATGAATATAAAAATGCAAGAACATTACTGGTAGGTGCAGACGGAGTCTCACTCCAAGAATTTTTCAGCTATCCTGCGCAATATTGGCTCAAAGAATGACTGATTCCGAATCATTTTATATAGCACGAATATGCACTGAAATACTAAAAGAAAATCAGACAGTGGAAAAACTCTTATCTGACTATAGAGGGCAAGATGCTTATGTGCTTCTCGGTGAATCCGGCTTAGGGAAAACCACTAGCTTTATCAAAGAAGCTGAACAAGAAAATTGCGAATACAAAACCGCGCGAGATTTTACTACCCTTGGGCCAGATAGCGTAAAAAGCGAATGTGTTTATTTTATAGATGGCTTAGATGAGATTAGAGCAGGAGGAGCGAATAAATTTACTCCAATGGATGCGATCCGGAAAAAATTAAAAGAACTGAATTGCCCAAGATTTAGATTATCTTGCAGGGAAGCTGACTGGTTAGGTAGTATCGATAAAAACGATTTAGAAAAAGTGACGCCAAACAATAAAATTACTGTTTTACATTTGAACCCTTTAAATGATGATGAGATATTAGAAATAATAAAAAACTCAGCACCCTCACTTGATAGCGCTAAATTTATAAATTGGGCTGAAAAACATAATCTACTGCCTTTATTAGCTAACCCGCAAATATTACAAATTATTCTAAAATCTGTTTCCTTAGATGAAGGGCTTTGGCCAAAGAATAAGAAAGATGCTTTTAAGCTTGCATGCAATGAAATGGCTATGGAGCGAAATCCTATGCATAGCCATGCGACGACGAGTAATAATTTTACTTCAAGCCAAATAGTAGATGCCGCGAGTAGCCTATTCGCGCACATGTTGCTAAGTGATATTGCAGGGTATTCTCTTTCTGTAGAAAGTAAAAATAAGCAGTATATTTTTTTCCAAAATATACTTGACTCTGATGTTGAACTGTATAAGGCAGCGTTAAGCTCAAATTTATTTAAAAACGGGTCTTCCAGCGGTCAGAGGCAACCAATTCATCGTAGTATCGCAGAGTACCTTGCAGCAAAATATATAAACACACTTGTCCATAATGGATTGCCAATAGGCCGAATATTGTCCTTAATTGTGTCGTCTGATGGCGGCGTTGTTACGCCATTGCGAGGCTTGTTTGCATGGTTTACGACTATAAACATAACGTATAGAGATTTACTAGTTGAGCGAGACCCATACGGCGTGGTTTTGTATGGCGATACTACATTGTTTAGCGTAGAGCAAAAAAATAATTTGCTGAAGGCCTTACATAAGGAAGTTGAAAAATATACTTGGTTTATAAGCACTAATCGCCAGATTTCTCCATTTGCTCCCTTGGCAACTGCCGATATGGAGGAAACTTTTAGCGAATTATTAGGTTCCTCATCAAGGGATAAGGCTCACCAGTCAATTGTTGCCAGTATTTTGGAAGGGATAAAATACGGCGCCTCATTCCCTGGGCTTGAAGATGTTTTTTGGCAGCTAGTAAGAGATCATAGTCGATGGCCAGCAGTACGTCGCACTGCTCTCGAAATTCTAATTGACATGAATCTAAAAAATTCAGGCAATACTGTAAAATTTCTAAACTTAGTGGATGAAATAAAAAACGAAGTAGTTGAAGACAGAGATGATAATTTGCTCGGTATATTATTGTCTAAGCTTTACCCTGTAAATATTCTTCCTGGCAATGTGCTAGATTATTTTCATTTTCCAAAAAGCAATCATTATTATGGAAAATATTATTTCTTTTGGCGCTATCAATTTATTAAGCAGTCAACAGATAGTGCAATTATCCAATTGCTTGATCAAATAGGTTTAAATAAAAATATCAAAGATACCTTTCAGAAATCAACTCGCTATGTTCAATTATTGAGTGAGCTGCTTGCGCAGGGCCTGCAAAAAGTTGGAGACAGTATTAGCCAGGCGCAGCTTTATAATTGGCTAGGAATTGGGCTAGACAAGTACGGATTCTCGGTTTTAGAGGAAAAACAAAAACTATTTGTATCCAATTGGATATCAGTAAGGTCAGATCGTTTTAAAGCAATTTTGCAAGAAGGGGCTGTTAGATTTATTGAATATACAGAAGAAAAGAAACGGACGCGGGATTTTGATGCTCGATTGTATTATGCCACACCACCCGAAAACATTGGGCATTGGTATTTAAAGCAGGCAAGCAAATACAAAAAACTTGAAATAAGCTGTAAAGATCATCATAAAAAGACCTATAAAAATATTGCCGAAATTTTCCTAAGAGACGCTGTGCTTACTCTTCAAACAGGAAAGCGATTACCAAAATTTTCCTTAGAAGATATTGAGAACTGGAGTAAGGATAACCCGAGCTTCAGTGAATTTTTAAGAATAACAGAGGGAAAAGAAGAAAAAAATGCAATGTTAGTTGATTGGAGTGTAAGTAAACGAATCGAGCGCGCAAAAAA
>QIKQ01000028.1 GCA_003233075.1 Gammaproteobacteria bacterium | reverse complement strand
TAATTATAAACTTCGATTTCGGCTTCTCTGATGACACGTTTTTTATCTTTTGAAATTCGATAAACGAAACTTGGCTTAAGTACACGTGCGACCTTGCCACGCATTTTAGGCTCCTTTGATTCGATCATAATCACTTTGCAGCGACTATTATTTTGCTCTTTATAATCAGCACCAACTTTGGGGGAACTTTCTTTGATGTCATGCGATTCTAAAAGTACGAGTACAGATGCCCTTATTTCTGTGAGCCGATCAATTTCATTTTTGTCTTCAATGGCCTCAAGCTCAAGATCAATCGAGTCAATGACATTAATTAGACCTTCACTCACATTGCTTATGACAGACCAATCGTAGCCCTCATGCAGCCTTCTTATCTCTTGTTTCTGTTCAGCCACAAATTCTTTTAAACTAGATAATAAATTCTCGATCTCTCCAACTTTATGATTAAGCTCTGCGTATTGTTTTAGAGAAGTTTTATGGTTTCCAGAAAATTCTTGGAACTGCATATCGACATCTTTTATAAGCAAGTCATATTTTTCATCAATTTGATGGCCCAGTACTTTAATAAAGCCATTTTCTGTTTTTTGAATACGAAACTTAATGTCCTTTATATACTTATTTTGCGACTCGATGTCATTTGATAAGCTTTTAATTTGTTGGACTATATTATCCGGTGACTGAATCACTTTGGTATTGCGATATATCCTAAATAATACCAGTATGATAAGTACAAATGCTATCGCAATGAAGGTAAGTACAATATATTGCCACATATCCAAGTTTTCCTGTAAGAATAGATTATTTGATTTGTCTGATTTATCTTTTTCTAATTTATTTTTGTCTGAATTATCTGGCGATGACACACTAGCTGCACTACTAGACTTTAATTTTAGAATTTTTTCTGCAATTGGTTTTACTGAATTTTCTTTTTTAGTATTATCGCCTACTTTTGTTATATTTTTTTCTTGATCGCTTACTTCGTTTTTTTCACTATCCGGTTTATCTGTTTCGGTTTTTATAATCCCAGAATCATTTACTCTTGATTTAGTTTTCTCATTCGGTAGCTCTTCGATATTACTCAGTTCGCTACCGGAATAGGCTGGAACATCGTCGTCTTTTTCATTTGATTTGCGTGTAACCGCATCTGCCGTTAACTCGAATGATTCAAAAAAACCCGTTTCCATTTCAGCTGAGCTAATAGAATTTGACTCGCTATTATTTTCTATACCAATTGGTGTATTACTGAGCTGTAAAAAATTAGCAGTGACGATTTCTACTGAAAACCGATTGGCGCTTGAGTTTGAAGAACTAAATATACTCAGAATCAAAGTCACTACAAATAACAAGGTTAAGTAATTGTTTTTCAAGCAATTAATCGATCCGTGTGGCATATGCCTTAATTTCCTTGCAGGTCCATGCAGGACCGCTGTCTAGTACTTTCACTCAATTCAATACTAATGAATCCTGGCAACATATCAATAGCAGAAAGGCATGTTTTTGTTTTCTTTTCCGGTAAATGGGATATAGCACTCAGCTGGAAACAAGCTTCGACGAGACCTAACTAAAGACCTGCTTAAACTGAATTGATAACTTGAGTAAACAACATTCGACGATTTAAAATATTGCAAATCGACTTCTTATCTTAACTGCCTATTTATGACTACCTGGCGCACATACTATACAAGTCTATAAATAATATTAGGGCTATTTTCATTACATATATGGGCAGCTAGGCTCTGTTTTTCGCTAAATCAGGCAAATTTCTAAACAATAATGCACCGTCAATTAGGTATTTTTCAAACTCTTCCGCGCAAAGCGGCTCACTAAATAAATAACCTTGTAGTTCATGACAACCCACTGCATTTAAAAAGGCCATTTGTTTTTTATTTTCCACGCCTTCTGCAACTATATTTAATCTAAGGTTATGCGCAAGCGCCACAATCGTCGTTGCGATTGCAGCATCTTCGCTCTTATTCTCAAGACCAGCAATAAATCCTCGATCTATTTTCAATGTATCAATTGGATACCTTTGCAAATAGCTAAGAGATGAATATCCCGTACCAAAATCATCTATCGCTATGCTAATACCAATTTCTTTTAATTCCTCTAGCGTTGTAATACTCGCCTGAGTGTCCTCCATTAACACACCTTCAGTTACTTCAATTTCTAAATACTCCGGCTTAAGCCCTGATTTGTCTAGTGCATTACAGACTACATCAACAAAATCCAGCTGGCGAAACTGATTAGACGATACATTAACAGCGATAGTCATCGGCTTATAACCTCGATCTATCCATTGCTTATTTTGTTCACAAGCTCGATTGAGAACCCATTCACCGACGGGTAGTATTAATCCATTCTCTTCCATCATGCCAATAAACTTGCCAGGCGCGACCAAGGTATTTTCATCTTTTTGCCAACGAATCAAGGCTTCCATACCCACCATACCGCCTTTTCTAAGGCTTACTTTGGGCTGGTAATACAATACATATTCGTTGTTTTCAATAGCATCTCTCAACCTTTTCTCATCTTTTATACGCTTCGAGCTACTTACATTCATATCACTTGTATAAAACTGGAAGCTGGATCCACCATTCTTTTTTGCCCGTCGCATTGCGAAATCAGCATTTGACAGGAGTACTTTTACATTTTGATTATCGTTAGGATAAATGGAAACACCTATGCTCGCACTTAAACTAATTTCATCGTTTTTGTACAAATAAGGTCTTGCCAAAGTACTTTGTACTCGTTTCGCTACATGAGCGGCTTCATTAATGCCACCGATTGGATCTAGTAAAATTGCAAATTCATCACCGTTAAATCTTGCGATAGTGTCACATTCACGTACTGCGGTTTTTAAGCGTTCTGAAATTTGTTTTACAATATAGTCGCCGCCTTGGTAACCCATGCCTTCATTCACAATATTAAATCGATCAATATTCATGTACAGAACGGCTAGCATTTCACCCTGCCTGTCTACTTTTGATATTGAATGTAAGATCCTGTCTATAAACATTGTGCGATTTGGAAGGCCAGTCAAGGTATCGTGATAACTATTATGCCTATAAACTTCGAGCGTAATTTTTTCTTTCATTTCACTAGTATCAATTAATACATTAAGGCGCTTAGCAATAAATATTAGGCCGTTGAAAAATGAAAATGTAATAATCGCCAGCAAAGCCGCCAACCGAAGGCCATTGTTTATCGCAACCGCATGGCCGCTAGTTATATCATAGCCATAGACTATGTAATACAATGGTGTCTTACTGTTTTCAGTTTTTATGCGTTCGATCTTGACTAATAGTGTCGTTTCGCCCCTTGTCTCCACAAATAGAGTTTGCGATTTCGAACTTGTAATCTCACTAAAACTAAGCTCATTTTTTTCTAAAAACTTTTCGTCTAGTTTTTTATTTTTCAATAATTGCTTGGCTGGTCCAGAAACTATTTTAATCCATTTAAGAGATGAATTATTCGCATAGAAATCTAGGTACGATTGTAAAACATTAATATTTTTATTGCTTAGAAAAATAGAATTTTGATTAGCCAATACAATGAGCTTAGTCGCCTTATGTAATTTGCTTAAGACTTGATTTGCATTATTCTTTTCATATTCATTACTAAAGAGATAAAAACCATAAAAGGTAAGCACAAAAATAAGTACTGAAAGAACTAAAGAAGCGAGGACGCTGCTCTTAAGCCCAATTCCAATTTTAGGCTCTATGGTTTTATTTGATTTATTTTCAATCAGCATTACTGATGCTTTCTCGGTCCTTGATAATTAGAGTTTCGGCCGAATTACGCTCACCTGAAGTAATAACTTCTATAACAATACAATGAAGCAATAATCAAACGAAACCCTAGTTTAAAACGGGAAAAGACGGTGAAAAGAGAGATAACAGGACTGGTTTTATACTAAAGAATTTTAATTTTAGAGAGACTGGGCAGCCTTCTCATTACTGAATAAATTTAAGATTTTAAACCGGTGCCATCGCGCAATAATTTCATACTGAATATAAATAAAAGCACAATAAATAATAAAATAATCGCGTATGCAGCGCCTAACGTCACATCAGTATTATCGAGAAAGCCATAACGAAAGGCGTTAACCATGTACAAAATAGGATTAAATTGTGCTACATTTTGCCAAAATCCGGATAAAGCACTTAGAGGATAAAATACGCCACCGAGATAAATGAGAGGCGTTAAAACAAAAGTGGGAACTATTGAAATATCATCAAAACTTTTTGCATAAACGGCATTTATAAATCCTGCCATAGAAAATAAAATAGAGGTTAAAACAATAACGCTACTTATAACCCATAAGTTGTGGATTTTTAAATCTGTAAAAACAAAAGAAACCAGTATAACTGACATGCCAACCATCAAACCGCGCGCCACACCTCCTGCGGTAAAACCCAACAATATAATATAATTAGGTGTCGGAGAAACGAGTAATTCTTCGATGCTTCGTTGAAATTTTGCACTGTAAAATGACGAAACAACATTCGAGTAGGAGTTTTGTATAACGGCCATCAAAATAATGCCCGGAATTATGTAATCAATAAAACGGATATTATTGACATCTGGAATCATTACACCCAATACTTTACCAAAAATAATAAAGTAAAGAGCTGATACGATAGCAGCCGGTAACACTGTCTGTATCCAAATACGCATGAAACGTATTACTTCTTTTTTCATAATCGTATTAAATGCGACTACTTGCTCTTTAAGTTGCATCGCTTGTCTCATTTTCTCTGGAACTCACTAAATCCAGGAAAAGCTTTTCGAGTCGATTTGACTTATTACGCATACTTAGTATTTGAATACCCTTGGCGCTGAGCGCCGAAAATAAACCATTGACTGCCTGTTCCTTTTTAACGTCTACCTCAAAGCTGTGCTCATCTATAAGCCGAACTTCATAACCATCAACTGCGAAACTAGAATCAAGACTCTTTTGAGTGTCGAGTATAAAGGTTTCTTTTTCGAGCTGCTTAAGCAAATTTTTTACGCTGGTATTCTCTGCCAAAATGCCGTGATTTAATATAGCGATATTACGACATAACTGTTCTGCCTCTTCTAAGTAATGCGTTGTTAATATTATTGTCAAGCCTTGCTCATTTAATTCAGTCAAGAAATCCCACAGAGTGTGTCTAATTTCAATATCAACGCCAGCGGTAGGTTCATCTAATATTAGTAGTTTTGGTTCATGTACCAAAGACCTTGCAATCATCAAGCGTCGTTTCATTCCACCAGAAAGCAACCTTGGCGCATCATTTCTTTTTTCAAATAATCCGACTTTATTTAAATAATAGTCCGCCCGCTCCTTAGCAAGATTTTTTTTGACACCATAGTATCCCGCCTGATTCATTAATATTTCTTTTATAGGCTCAAACCCATTGAAATTAAATTCTTGGGGCACTAGACCTAGATATTGTTTTACCAGAGAAAAATTATCATCTGTGTCTATGCCAAACACTTTGACTTGGCCTGACGTTTTTTTTATTAATGATGATATTATTCCGATGATAGTGGATTTTCCTGCGCCATTAGGACCCAAAAGCGCAAAAAAATCGCCCTGCTTTACGCCAAAACTAACGCCTCTTAGCGCTTCAACACCATTTGGGTAGGTTTTTATTAGACTATCTATTTGTAGCGCTATATTCACAGAATTTAAAGTTTTGATTTAAGAGTGGTGCTAGTAGTCAAACCCCTCAGGGGTTTTCAACATAATTTTTAGAGGTGCCCTTTTAACTGATTCTTATTTACTAAATTTATAAAAACTAGTATTTAAATAGTCAACAACAGAGTCTAACTGCTTATCAGTCCAATTCGCGCCAGCCACTTTATAACAACCGCTGACCCTTGTCTTTAGAGCAGCCAGTGAGCTAGTTTGTTTGTTTTTACGAGTATAAACTGATGTATCATGACATTTTACACAATTACTTTCGTGCAATTTTTTGCCAATATCATTCTCGCCTGCTAAGGCTGAAGCTTCAATTAACATAAAAGACCCAAGCGCTAATCCATATTTGTATAGTTTAGTTAACATATGTGAAATCCCCAATTAATGTGTGTGCTGGCCAAAAACTTAGGTCAAAATTCTTTTGAATCAATTGATTAGCTATCGCCTATGACAGGGCTCAGAACCAATTAACTTAAGGAACCTCTGATTAATCCCTGAAGCAGGTCTTACTGTGTTAAATTAATTCTCAAAATACTCATATACTAGCGTGTATACTCCGTTTTTTCGAATTGATTTGCCTTGTAATTCCCTGCTTGATGTATTAGTCAGAGGCTCCTTGTAGAATAGCTTAACACTATGAGAGTAAATTTTCTTCTAAGAATTTGTCGTAGTCATCAGCATTTATGATTTGTGTACCATCACAGTTAAAACCCATACGAACAATATCTTGAACAATACAGATGGTAACATTTCTCAAGTAGTACTGCTGCACATCACGCAATTTGTTTAATGTCGCTAATATTGCTTGTATATGTGCTCGCTCCATTGGTGCCCACATTTCATTTCGTTTAACCACAATTGTGCGCCAATACAACGGTAAAAACTCATATATTTCACTCTTTTCTAAACCCGAATGCAGCGAACGAATAAGTCGTATTTTGTCTTCATAGCCTATTGCCGGAAATTGACGCTCGAGGTAAGCGTGATCCAATAAACGCTCGGCATTATGGATTTCTTCACGCAAAGGATCAAATATAGAGCAAGTTCTAATTTCACCATTATTAAAGCCTATGTATATTCGATAAGTACTCCGATTCAAAAGTAGCTCTTCTAAGTTAGGCTGCAATTCATCATAATTATTATCAACCACACTGCAATAGCGAGCTCGATCATAAGTTGACTCGCGTAATGAGGGGTCACCCTTAATGCCAATTTGTAATTTGGATGAGGTCAACCCAGTTGCACTGACGATGCTTTCCCTCAGTACCCTTTCTGCCCGATAGTTATCGCTATTTATATCTTGTTCGCTCATTTTAATTTTCTTTCTTTTGTTTACTAAAGTTTTATTACTAATTCACTGCTATTTTAACAAATAAGAAAATCCTAATACAAGCACTAAACATAGGCTTTGTGATCTTGTTCAAAACTATACATATCGCGTTTAAAAGCCTAAATTATAGATTTTACAGCTTAGCTGCTAACTAATATTTTAATGCCAATTATGTTTTACATGTTTTTTACAATAATTTACCTCACATACACTCTTAAGTAAGCCACTTGGCGTAAACTGATACTCCAGAAGATTGTATTAGTAACTCAAGGTTGAGACTGTGAAAATACGCATGAGTAAACGAAAAAGAACAGCGCAGGACTGCTGCCAAGTCGTCTTTTTCAAAACGAGCCTCTTAAGCAAACACGTCGCACTTGCTTGCTGCACACACAGCGGCTTTCATTCAACTTTGGTAGTTTCTTAGGAGTTTTTTAGTATGGCTCGCCAAATATCACTTCACATTAGCCAAGCGCTAATTTTTTCATTTCTATTGATTAGCATTACCGTCTGGGCCAAACCCATTCGACTCGATGTAGTGGCCAGTCAAAGCGTACTCAATGCCGATCAGCCGCAATCAATTTTTTTGAAAATTGGCTTAACTGGAAGTGCGATTGAAAACGAAGATCGAAGTCCAGTTAATATAGGAATAGTGCTTGATAAATCTGGTTCGATGAATGGCATGAAGCTAATTCGAGCTAAAGAAGCTGCGATTATTGCCATTGATCGTCTTAGTTCACAAGACATAGCATCAGTCATTGCTTACAATGGTTACGTAGAAATTATTCAAGCTGCGACTAAGGTCACCGATAAATCATATATTTCTCAAGCAATTAAACGTATCTACCCAAGTGGTGCAACCGCATTATTTGCCGGTGTCAGTAAGGGCGCGGATGAAGTTAGAAAATTTATAAGTCGTAATCAAATTAATCGAGTCATACTTATATCAGATGGCCAGGCAAACGTTGGCCCGCGAACACCTAGAGAGCTAGGTTTATTAGGCAATGTATTAGGAAAAGAAGGTATATCAATTACAACTATTGGCTTGGGTCTAGGTTATAACGAAGATTTAATGCAAAACTTAGCACGCTATAGCGGAGGCAATCATGCATTCGCTGAAAATGCTAATGACTTATCACTCATATTTAAAAACGAATTTAATGATGTTCTTTCTGTAGTTGCCAGAGATGCACGTTTAAGAATTCAGTGCATGCCTGGTGTGAAACCAATTCGAGTCTTAGGTAGAAATTCTTATACTAATGGTCAAACAGTGGAAGTTGATATCAGCCATATATACAGTAAACAAGAAAAATACATTATTTTGGAAGTCGAAATTCCAGCCATGCCTAGCGGTCGCAATATGGAAATTGTCAGCGTAAGCGCTCGATATAATAATTTGCAAACTAAATTAAAAGATACACTAACTAACTCCGTCAAGGTTCAATTTAGTAATTCTGAAACAAAAATTAGCAAAAGCATTAACAATGACGTTATGACCGCAACTGTCGAGTTCCTAGGAGCTCAGCAAAATGCAAAAGCAATTTCATTACGTGACAAAGGAAAGGTGAGAGAAGCACAAAGAGTATTAAACGATAGTGCAGATTATATTCGCTCTAATGCCACTTTATATAATTCAAAACGACTTGAAAGTTTATCAAAAAAACAATTTAAACGCGCCCGAAGACTACAAGGCCGCTATTGGAATATGACGCGAAAAAAGCTTCGGCGAGATATACACAAACTTGAAACGCAGCAGTCTTGGTAATTGAATGCTGACTGCTAATTCGACATACATGATTGTAAGCATAATGAAATAGAGTACAATAACAGTGTTTAAAATGTATTTTCTTAAAGAGCTAAATCTTTATTAATGAGATAAATCTGTGCGCGTAAAACTTTTAGTCGTTTTTCTACTAATTATAGTTATCCCGATAATCGGCTTAGGTTGGTTAGGCGTGAAAACAATGCGCGACGAACAAGAAATCGTAAAACATCGATTAGAAAATCTTATAAAACAAAAACTTGTTGCAATCGATTCACAAATAAGCAAACTTATAAAACAATATGAAAGAAACCTATATGGTTTATATAATCATACTGATTACACTGTTTACGGGCTAAGGCAAGTCATCTTCCGCAGCCTCTATATCAATCAAGTCTTGGTTTTAGATCGACGCGGTCGGCAAATATTTCCGTCGCCATTTTATGCAAATCCATTGGAACAAAAATTTTTAGAGCGTTCTAAGCAATTTATTAACTTATTTACCCAAGAAAAAACTTATGTCAATTGGACACGATCGAAATCAATCCGCATCGCCAGAACAAAAAAGGGTTATTATCTACAGCAAAAAACATTTATTCATAAATTTAGACCGCAGAAAAAACTAAAATTTCCAGTTGGCGACTTAGAGCCCAGCCCTCCAAACTCCAAAATAAAAGTAGACCGTTATAGGGGCTGGAGTATTTGGTTTTGGGAAAACGGTATCAATTTAATTTACTGGTATAAAAATCGAAACGGCTATTTAATTGCCGCTGAAGTATCAAGAGTAAAACTAGTTTCAGATATAATTGCAATATTGCCATCAACGCAATCAAATGGACAAAAGAATAATAAATCCTTAATAACCTTAACTGACGCAAGGGGTGGTCTGATCTACCAATGGGGACATTACAAACCTGAAAAAGCGTCTAAACCAATATCGAGTATCGATTTAAGTTTACCTTTAAACGCCTGGACACTTAACTATTATTCAAAAGCACCTGTGCTGAAAGCATCTATTAATTATTTACCCATTTTATTTGGCATGTCGACTGTCATTCTCGCTATGATTGGATTGGCTTTTTACTTTTATCGCGAAAGTAATCGTGAATTAACTGTCGCAAAACAAAGAGTCACCTTTGTTAATCAAGTTTCGCATGAACTTAAAACGCCACTCACCAATATTCGCATGTACGCCGAATTGCTCGAAAATGAAATTGACGTCGACGAGGTTGGGAAACAAGCACATTCGCGCGTTAGTATTATAGTTAATGAATCACAGCGCTTATCTCGTCTGATTAGCAATGTGTTAAATTTTGCACGCCAGCAAAAAGATACCTTGAAATTCGTTAAATCATTAAATCGAATTGATGGTGTGATTGATGCGGTCATAGCGCAATTTGGACCTACATTTAAACGGCACGACATTCAAATTGAATTTAAACGCGGTGCAGCAAAAGACGTACACATAGACCCTGATCTTTTAGAACAAATAATTCATAATCTGTTCAGCAATATTGAAAAATACGCAGCTGATGGCAAGTATCTCAGTATAGAAACGAACTTATTAAATGCTTCAACTGCTGAAATAATAATCACTGACAAGGGTCCTGGGATACCAAAGTCAGTCTCAGAGAAAGTATTTGAAGCATTTTTCCGAATCGATAGTAAACTAACTGAAGGTGTTTCAGGGACTGGAATTGGCTTGTCCATCGCTAGAGAGCTAGCGCGATTACATGGTGGCGACTTGAACCTAGCAAAATCAAGTATTGGCGCTAAATTTGTTTTGACATTAAATATTGAAAAGGCATAAGTGATGAAAGTTTTAATTGCAGAAGATGAACACAACATAAGACAGGGCCTTGCAGACATCATGGAAGCCGAGGGTTATGAGACCATTCTTGCGGAGAATGGTAAGGTCGCACTTGAGTTGTTTAATAGCAAAGCACCTGATTTTGTCTGTTTAGATATTATGATGCCCGAGCTGAATGGATACGATGTCTGTCGAGAAATTCGCAATAAGGACAAAAATATTCCCGTGATTTTCATTAGCGCTAAATCAGAAGAAGTCGACAAAGTATTAGGATTAGAGCTTGGTGCAGACGATTACATCATGAAGCCATTTGGCGTAAAAGAAGTCATCGCCAGAATTCGCGCGGTTACACGGCGCTATCTCAATTCGCAGGATCAATCAGGTGATACTAAAAGTGATCATTTTATTATGCACGACCTAAAAGTAATTCCACGAGAATTAAGAGCAATTCGAAATGAAGATCCAATTGATTTAAGCTTGAGGGATATTAAAATACTTAGCTTTTTGCATGAAAATCGTGGTAAAGCGGTAGACCGAGACCAATTGTTTAATGCCTGCTGGGGACGAAACTATTTACCCTCATCCCGCACATTAGATCAACATATTTCTAAATTAAGAAAAAGAGTTGAACTCGATTCCAAAGAACCCACTCTCATTAAAACTGTACACGGTTACGGTTATCGTTTTGATCCCAATGATTAGTTAGCGATCTAATCTATTAGTTAGCATGGCTGGCCTTTGTCGTTATTTTTTTGTTTGCGTTGCAAACAAAAAACAACCCATAAAATCACTATCGCTCAACGTTAAATTTTAACAATATGAATTGCTAGAAAAAATTAATCCCTGATCCTAACAATAATGTTGGAGCTATAAATTGTAGAAATAAGCTTCAGATTCTAAACCTACCCGCCGTTACATTAATTATCATCGTAACATTGTTTATATGAAAAAATACTTTTACTTTGATAGGGAATTTATTCTCAACGGCGAGCGCCCTAATCTGACCAATTTATATTTGGGCCTAGCATTAGCACTCAAGAACATTAAGTTTTTCAAATAATTTGTAGATTACATTTGAAAAACTACGTGGTGTATATACTCTGATCGCAGAATCAGAGAAAACTAATTTAGCATTACAATAATAAAATTTGCTATAGCCTTGGAATGCGGTTTCTCTGAAATCGCATTTTTTTTATTCCATACTGTATACTTCAAAGCTTAACTGTATAGACTGTCAAATATTTGCTAATATTAAGAATATTAACAGTAACTAGATTTATCTTTCAGAGATTTCAATAAACTTATAGAAGCCCCAAATGGCAAAACATAACTATGATGTACTCGTAATAGGCTCCGGACCTGGAGGCAAGCACGCTGCAATTGCCGCTGCACACATCGGCAAAAAAGTAGGTATCATCGAACGTAAACCCAAATTAGGCGGAGTAAGTTTACAAACGGGCACCATTCCTAGCAAGGCTTTACGCGAAGCTGCATTTCTAAAGTCACGCTTTGCCGCCAAAGGGATGCGAAGAGCACTTGTCGGAAGCCTAAAAATCAGCAATCGAGAATTCCTTCAAGAAGCAATCTTGACCAAAGATAACATCATTGATAAACAAGAGTCCGTGTTACTTAATCACCTGATGCGCAATGGCGTTTCAATTATTCCAGGTGAAGCAAAGTTTGTTGATTCTCATACTTTGGAAATTATTGACCTTAATAATAAAACTGATCAACTTAGTGCAGACTTTATTATTCTAGCAACGGGATCGCGACCTAGAAGACCTAAGGATGTCCCGTTCGACAAGAAGCGCGTGCTTGATTCCACCTCGATATTAAAGCTAGAACGAATACCAGAAAGCCTAGTGGTTATTGGCGGCGGCGTAATTGCCTGCGAGCTGGCCACCATGTTTGCGCTCTTAGGGGTAAAAATTACTATTGTTGATTCGCATAAACAACTTCTGGCTTATCTCGATGAAGATATTATTTCAAATCTAACTGAGCACATGAAAGACATGGACATCGACATACATATGTCTACGGATGTAACAGAGATTATTCATGCGCATAATTCGGTTATTGTCAATTCTTCAGATAATCATCAATTTAAAAGCTCTCATTTGATTTATGCAATGGGTCGAGTACCAAACATAGAAAAACTTTGTATCAATGCCTGTGGTCTCAACGACAATGATAACGGTTGGATTAAAACCAATGAATATTGTCAAACCGAAGTTGAGAATGTATTTGTCATCGGTGATTTAGCTGGCAAGCCGTCTTTAGCTGCTACAGCTATGGAGCAGGGTCGAATAGTCATTGCTAAGGCGTTTAATCAAGAATACCAGCAATCTAAGTCTCCTTTGCCAATGGCGATCTATACGATACCCGAATTATCCTACGTAGGCGCGACAGAAAAAGAATTACAAGCACAAAATTGTGACTATATCGCAGGCCACGCGCGTTTTGCTGAAACAGCACGCGGACAAATTATTGGAGCAAAAAAAGGTCGTTTAAAAATATTAATGGACCGCAAAAGTCATGACCTATTAGGCGTGCATATAATTGGAGAAACCGCCAGCGAATTAATTCACATTGGCCAAATAGCAATGGGTTATGGTGGTAAGGTCGAGCATCTTGCCAGTAACGTTTATAATTACCCAACCTTAGCAGAATGCTATAAATCGGCAGCTCTAGATTGCTTGAACAAACTTAGCTAACTCTCCTTGGCAAACTCCTTAATTCAATTATTACTCTAGCCTGTAGCCTGCAGGAGCTTGCGAGTGCAGGGAATATTTTGACTGATTTTCGCGACCGACAAGTGTGCAGACATAGTCAAATATATTCAGTCACCGTTTTTTGACTACTTGGACCGTGTGAAAACCAATCATCCTAGACATAATGAATTGACCTGCTCAACCTCAACGATCGTGGGTTACAATGATCGCTGAAAACTAAAATGCAGAGCCACATTGAGGAG
>QIKQ01000137.1 GCA_003233075.1 Gammaproteobacteria bacterium | reverse complement strand
GCAACGACGGGCAAGGTTGAATGCGACTGATTGCTCGATAACTGCTACACATCGCAACAAACTATTTGTAAGACAGCAGTGAGGCATGCCTTGTCTCTACGGTTTAAAAAATTGAATTCAGTCCCCATTTACTTTCGATATTGCGCTAATTTAGTTTTAAGCCAATCAGCCAATCGGCGCTCACTCTTACTGTCGCATTTAATTTTATAGTACTTGCCACTCCTCAGACTTTTGGTCGCACTCAGTTCAATAAATTTTTCAGTCGAGTCAATTTCTGCTGCAAAATGTTTATACTTCTTATTTATATGTTTAAACGCTTTTTTACCATTATGTGTCTTGCCATTACGCTCAACGATACAACTAGTTGTTTTGAGTACTTTGAGTAAATGTTTAATTTCTGAGTCCATGCTTGGCTTAGCGAAACCACTCGTTGAAAATACCCCTAAAACTAAAATTAATAATGTACTATTCCGATTCATAACTTCTCCCATATAACATTATAAAAATTATTCTACCTCAGCAAGTAAAGAGGAAATCATGCGCTCTGCTTGGTGCGCGTAACCGCCACCAAACAATACAAAGTGATTCAATATATGATATACATTGTATAGATCACGGCGGCTTTGATAGCCATCATTCAAGCTCCATGTTGCATTGTAGCTTTGAAAAAAGTCCTGTCCAAAGCCACCAAACAACTCTGTCATTGCGATGTCAGTCTCGCGATCACCAAAATAAGTTGCTGGATCATAGATTACAGGATTACCATTGGTATCGGTAGAGAAATTTCCACCCCATAAATCACCGTGCAATAACGAGACTTCAGGCTGATAGTTACTAAAGAAGTCAGGCACTCTTTCAATTAGCTCCTCGCCCAAAGAGATCAATCGACTTCCACAGCCTTTCGACGCTGCTAATGTTAATTGGTAATTAAGCCTATATTTAGCCCAAAAGTTTACCCAGTCTGCACACAAAGTATTAACTTGCTTTGTCGAACCAATCGTATTGTCCTGTGACCAGCCAAACTTCTCCTGGCTAGATCGATGCATTAAGGCCAGCTGTTCGCCAAATTTTATTGTACTGGAGCCACCGCCCATAGCGATATATTCCATTACGAAATACGCTTGACCTGCGACTTTTCCGACAACGACAGGTGCTGGCACTCGCACCGATCGTGTTTTCGCCATTTCCTCTAGGCCCTTAAACTCAGCTTCAAACATAGCCAAGTTTGATGCCTGGTTAATTTTTACAAAATAATTTTTATTACTACCAACGATTCGATACGCTTCATTAATACAGCCACCACTTATTGAGTCCCTCGATTTAATCGAGAACATTTCGTCCGTCGCTTGATAAATTGATTCTTCGATAGACTGCCATAAACTCATGTGTTGATCCTTTATCCTGCGCTAAGACATAATCCTTATGATCTTATTGTATTTTTAGTTTAGCCACCATGGTTTTTATATTTTTTCCAAATCCCATTTTATTAAAAACACGTGTAACGGCAGCTTGTTTGATACCACGCCAGCGTAGATCTACGAGTTTTGCTTTTAAAGGGATATCAAAGTTTAGTTCGGTTAGCTTTTGAAATAAATATACTTCCTGCTTGTTTTCTTTGAGCTTCTGATAAACTGTTGCACTGCCTCTAATTGTTAATTTTTTTACTTTTTCTAAATTGAGATAAATATTATCAATCGATTTAAGTCGGTCAAGTAAGACAATCGCTGTTTTTGCACCAACGCCTGGTAATCCAGGTATGTTGTCAACCGCATCGCCTGCAATTGCTAGAAAATCAGCAATTTGCTCTGCTCTCACACCCTTGCGTTTTTTAACGGCATGATACTTAATGACTTCATCATCTGCATAATTCCAAAATTCATCACCACTTTTTAAAACTTGCAGTAAGTCTTTGTCGCGACTAACGACGGTAATTAATTTTTTCTTTTTTCGGCCCAAACTTGCCAAGCTAGCAATAAAGTCATCAGCCTCGTAACGTTTATTTGAGAAAATGGCTAAACCAAATGCCTTTGTGATTTGCCTGCAATAAACGAATTGCTGCTTCAATTCAGCTGGAGCAGGTTCTCGGTTTGCCTTATAAGCAGGATAAAGTTTATTGCGAAAATTTGAACTAAGGCTCTCATCAAAACACACCGCTATATGTGATGGATCAACCTTACTTAATAATTCACACAAGAATCGAGCATAACCATAAACCGCATTAACCGGCTCCTTATTTGGATTTAAAATAGTATCCGGCATTGAAAAATAGGCGCGAAAAATATAAATACTGGCGTCTATAAGATAGAGTCTACTCACAGCAAGCTAAGATTAATTTTCAACTAAAAGAGAGACTCTCTCATGCAATGGACTGCTACGCGGGAAATGAGACAGGAGGAACTCCATTTGATCAGCTAAAACACGCTTGCCTTGCAAATAAATGTATTCCGCGTGAGTAGGCACGAAGGGTACCGCTAATAATTCCATGCCTGACTGTTCAGGTGTTCGGCCCGCCTTATGATTATTGCAACGCTTACAAGCTGTAATCACATTATTCCAAATGTCTAAACCACCGTGTGACAAGGGAGTGACATGATCTCGAGATAAAAACTTGGCGTAAAATTGCTTGCCACAATACAGGCAAATAAAAGCATCTCGTTTAAACAAAGCGGAATTATTTAAAGGCGGAACATAGAGCTCTCTTGCTTTAACCAGTTTATGATTATTGCCATGAGTCGCGATAATTGAATTTATATCAATGACACTCTGTGTGCCACTTTTGGCATTGACACCGCCTCGAATTTCATAAAGTGAACTACCACAATCGTAAGCCACTTGATCTAAGCAATAAAGTTTTGCCGCATCTTCGTAGCCAATCCATTCGAGGGGCATTCCGGAGATATCTGTTCTTAATATTTGATGCGGTGTGTGGATCATACTGCAACCTTTTAATAATCAATCCTACTTTTAACTCAACCTAATACTCTTAATTTTCGTAATGGTATATCAAAACTAATCTTTAATTATGTTATCCATTTAGGTCGCATAATCTGATTAAATCGATGCGATCAATTTAACAGCATGGATATCTAATTCTAAGCATATCTCCTACTCAACTTGATTGGATTTTCAATAATTCGAACATTCGCTGAAAAAAATTTTCTATGAATAATCACTTTCGATGGTAGCAAGCTTTCAGTGCTAGACGCAACTTTCTAGCCAGAATCGCTATTACCCTCTATCCTATTGTTAATTATAACTATTATTTTCTATTTTGGCAGGGAAATTATACTTTTAAAGCAATATAAGCTGTAGCTTATACTCCCACTTAATATCTCAATAAAAAGATTCAAAGGCTATCAGCGCCCTTTTTCTACTCACTTGTTTCAAATTTAGTTAAGATACAGCACTTAATTTTATATCCGTTTGTACCATACTCCTCTGTACGAGTTTGGCTTCGAAATGAGCTGATTCAGTACTAGACGTTTTCCATTCTGCCTGTAATTTTTCGGAGATATTGTATGCCAGTTCGATTGGTTGCACCTAAAGAGCTTAGCCCAGACGAAAATCGTGTCGCCCTCACCCCTGATGTCGCTACTCGCCTCAACAAACTGGGTGTTGATGTAGTGATTGAGTCAACTGCGGGCGAGCGTAGTCACTTCTTAGATCAAGACTACAAAGACACCACAATCATTGCTGATGCAAAACAACTCTATCAAAATGCTAATCTGATAATTAAAGTTGGCACACCAACAATAGATGAAATTAAATCTTATCCGCAAGCTTCGATATTAATTTCATACATTAATGCGCACATACATCAAGCCGAAGTCAAAGCATTGTTGGAGCAAAAAATTAGCTGCTTAGCGATGGAACTAATCCCACGAATCACTCGAGCACAATCAATGGATGCCTTATCTTCGCAAGCATCAATTGCGGGTTATAAAGCAGGCCTCATGGCCGCAGACTTAAGCAGCCAATTTTTCCCTATGTTAACTACTGCAGCGGGCACTATCCGTCCAGCTAGAGTGCTCGTCATCGGCGCCGGCGTCGCAGGCTTACAAGCCATTGCCACTGTCAAACGTCTAGGTGCCATCGTTGAAGCATACGATGTACGCAGCGTAACCAAAGAACAAGTTGAATCATTAGGTGCGAAGTTTGTTGAGCTTGAAGTCAATGCAGAAGGTGAAGGCGGTTACGCCCGCGAACTAACGGATGAAGAAAAGGCAGAACAACGTAAGCGCTTAGGAGAAGTCATTGCTAAAGTGAATGCAGTCATTACTACTGCTGCTATTCCTGGACGTGATTCGCCGAAATTAATTTTTAAAGAAGCAGTCGATGCAATGGCCCCTGGTTCAGTCATCATCGATTTAGCCTCTGAAGGTGGCGGCAATTGTGAGATGACCGAGCCAGGCAAAACCATAATTTATAATAATGTTGTTATTCACGGGCCGCTTAACGTGCCAAGCATGATTCCAATTCACGCCAGCGAAATGTATTCTAAAAATATATTTAATTTGGTTCAGACACTCTTAGACAAGGGTGAGCTCAATATTGACTGGCAAGATGATGTTATTAAAGGCTGTCTACTTTGCAAAGACGGTGAAATAACTCATCCCAAAACTAAAGAACTAATGAATGGAGTGTCCGCATGATGGAATTAACCGGCTTAGCCGCACTTTATATTTTTCTACTCGCCGCTTTTACTGGTTATGAAGTAATTAGCCGCGTACCCGTTATCCTACATACCCCCTTGATGTCTGGCTCGAATTTTATTCACGGCATTGTATTAGTTGGCGCGATGGTTGCCCTAGGCCTAGCCGAATCAACATTAACTAAAACAATTGGTTTTATTGGTGTTCTGCTCGCTGCGATGAACGCAGTTGGCGGTTTTATCGCAACAGACCGAATGCTGGAAATGTTTAAGAGTAGTAAGGAGAATAAGCGTGGATAAAACCTCTCTACTGGTTGCCGCGGTTTATTTCGTTGCTGCAATATTATTTATACTTGGCCTAAAGCGCATGAGTCATCCATCGACTGCGCGAGCTGGCATAACCTGGGCAGGTTTTGGTATGATCGCCGCTACCCTTGCCACTTTTTTCACTCCAAAACTTGGAAATTTAGATTTAATCATCATTGCTATTTTCATTGGCTCAACCATTGCCTATATCTCCGCTAAACGCGTTGCAATGACTGACATGCCGCAAATGATCGCTCTCTATAACGGCATGGGCGGTGGCGCCGCCGCTGCAATTGCTGCTGTCTACTTACTTGAGCCACATGTAATACGTCCTGACTTTCGAGTGCTTGCGACGATAGGCGCTATAATCGGCACTGTGTCCTTCAGTGGCAGCTTAATCGCATTTGCTAAGTTGCAAGGTTGGATGCGCAAAGCCGTTCGATTTCCTGGACAACAATATCTCAACCTAGTTTTATTCATTGGCATAATTGTGATTGGTGTTTATATTTCCATGGGTCATACCGATTTATACTTGATTGCAATATTCTTTTCGATGGCAATCATCTTTGGCGTACTCATGACATTGCCAATTGGCGGTGCTGATATGCCAGTGGTAATCTCCTTATATAATGCTCTAACTGGTTTGGCCGTCGGTCTTGAAGGTTATGTCTTGGAAAACCCAGCAATGATTATCGCCGGCACTGTCGTTGGTGCGGCAGGCACCTTGCTGACCCAATTAATGGCAAAAGCCATGAATCGACCCATCAGTAATGTCTTGTTCAGTTCCTTCGGCGCAAGCTCATCAGGCGCTGAAGATGAAGAAGTCGACGGCAGCTTGAAACCGATTGAAGCAGATGATGCCGGTGTCATGATGGCTTTCGCTAACTCAGTGATCATAATTCCAGGTTATGGTATGGCGGTCGCACAAGCGCAACATAAAATTTGGGAAATGGCCAAGGTCTTACGCGAGCGAGGTGTGAATGTGAAATTTGCCATTCATCCAGTCGCAGGGCGTATGCCCGGACACATGAATGTCTTATTAGCAGAAGCCGGTGTTCCTTACGATATTATTTATGATTTAGATGAAATCAATGATGAATTTTCGAAGACTGATGTCTCACTAGTCATTGGTGCCAACGACGTTGTTAATCCCGTTGCCCGAACCAACCCAGACAGCCCGATCTATGGCATGCCTATACTGAATGCAGACAAGTCACAAAATGTGATTATTATTAAGCGCGGCAAAGGAGCTGGTTTCTCAGGCATCGAAAACGCTTTGTTTTATCAAGACAATGCTCGTATGTTGTATGGTGATGGCCAAGATATGGCTGCTGACCTGATTAACGCAATTAAGGCCTTCTAAACCTTAGAAATTAGCATCAAGCTTTAATCCAACTTGTTTCTACTTCAGTTAAGTAATATATTAGTTATCTAACGCGGCAATTTTAAAATAACCTCAGTTGTTTCTGAAAATGGCGTATTTGGTCGCTCACAGCCATCCGTGGCCTTCGCGACATACAAACGTCCGTGTTTTAATGCGTCTACAAGGCAACCAAGTGAACCGGAGCGGATTTTACATGAGCGTAAATGAGCACCGGACCGCTCTCGCACATCCGTGTGCTTCGCGGCATAAGGCCATCCGTGGCCAAAAAGCACTTGGTGAACGCCGTAGACGCGCAAATAAGACTTTTTCAGGAACAACTGTAATACTCGGCAAACAATAACAAATTATAAGTGACTCCATATGAATTCTACCCGACCTCCTATGCCTTCTTTTCGCGAAACAGTAAAATACTGGCTCAAACTAGGTTTTATTAGTTTTGGCGGACCGGCCGGTCAAATTAGTATGATGCATCAAGAGTTAGTCGAGCGGCGACGTTGGATTTCAGAACATCGTTTTATGCATGCGATGAACTACACCATGGTATTACCTGGGCCAGAAGCTCAGCAGCTAGCGACTTATATTGGCTGGTTAATGCATGGCACTAAAGGTGGCATTGCTGCTGGAGTGCTTTTTGTGCTGCCATCTCTTTTTATAATTATAGGCCTATCCTGGATTTACATGTCCTTTGGCGATATTAATAGTGTCAAAGCAGTACTGCTTGGTGTAAAAGCGGCAGTCATTGCAATTATTATATTTGCTGTTTATCGGATAGGCTCTAAAGCCCTGGGCAATAGTGTGACCTGGGCCATTGCCGGCCTAGCCTTTTGTACATTGTTTTTTTTAAAAGTACCCTTTCCCTTCGTTATTGTTGGTGCGGGCATTATAGGCTTCCTAGGTTCCAAATTTGCACCACAGCGATTCACCTCGAAAGGCCATCATGGCGAGTCAGGCAAGAAATATGGTCCGGCGGTGATTGATGATGATACACCCCTAGCCGCACATACGCTCTTTAGTTGGCCGCGTGCAATTATGATAGGCATGATAGGTCTATTTTTATGGCTTAGCGTCATGTCGATTTTGTATTTTAATAAAGGCGACAACGCTACCTTGTCAGACATGGGATTTTTCTTTACCAATGTAGCTCTTTGGTCATTTGGTGGTGCTTATGCAGTCTTAGACTTCGCTCGAGAATACGGTGTTGATCTGGGTTGGCTCACGAAAGCCCAAATGGTAGACGGCATTGCCTTAGGTGAAACAACACCTGGCCCACTCATCATGGTTATGACCTACGTGGGTTTCGTCGGCGCATGGACAAAAGCGGCCTTAGGGCCTAATTTAATAACCTTAGGTGCGATTGCGGGCGGTCTAGTTGCGACCTTTTTTACTTTTCTGCCATCGTTTTTGTTTATCTTAATTGGCGCACCTAAAATTGAAGCAACACGACATAACATCAAACTAACAGCACCCTTAGTTGCCATAACCGCAGCAGTAGTAGGCGTCATATTTAACCTAGCAATGAACTTATCGAAGGACGTCTTCTGGCCTAAGCACATGGCGGGAGCATTTGATTGGTATTCTCTTGTGATTTGTCTCGTGACTTTCTTATTACTTTATCGCTTTAAGGTTGGCATTATACCTGTGATCGGCTTAGGCTCTTTAGCCGGTGCTGCTACCATGCTTTTTTAAAGTAACTTACATTAAATTTTAAAAGTTATTGAACCCTATGGTAAATTACCATCGTGATTTACGCAGCTTCACTAACCTTGAAAATAAATTAGGAAAAGCTACATCATTGCGAACAACACGCCAGTGCAATAATGTTTAACCTAGCACATCAGTTTAACCTTACGATATCGAAAACCGACGTGCTGCTCGATTAAGCTGCAAGGTATTAATAATCAATGCTAATGATACAAGCGCGAGTACGCTTATACTACCATACGATATTATTTGGCCTTGCAATGTCATCACATCAAAAGTTCGAAACAATTGAATAACACTCACTACGCAAGGAATAAAAATAGTGGAAAGTACGGTTAATATAAACGAAAGTGTGTCAGGAAATATCCCAATCCAAGGGATTTCAAACGCTTTATTATTCGACATAAGCTTGTAAACTAAAACTCTAAGCAACAACCAATAATAAACCATAATACTGATTAAAATAATAGCGCCAAATTTAATAACATTGCCTGAATCTAATTTAAGGCCCATAACATTTAATTTTTGAGATTCCGAATACTGTTCTACCTCCTGGTTCACCATCTTGTATAAATCAGTTAATTTTGTAGAGTCTCCTCTGCCGCTCATAAACTTCGTTACAGTGGGGAAACTTTGTTTAAAGCTTGCCGCCGGAATTATCTTGGGGTCAATATCAAGGACCCGCATGATTTCTTTTTTTCTAGAAATCATGGTTTTCTCAGTTTTAAACGGGATAAGTATTACATAATTAGCATGCTCTGCTTTTTGGTATAACTTATTCCAAACAAAAATCTCGACGGCCATTTCCAGTGGTGAACCACCAACTTGAAGCAAACCCGAGGTGGATTTTTTATCAATCCTCACTACCTTTAAGCCTCTGTTATGGTAGACAACACTATTTATAATCGCTATTGGCATCCCACTACTATCTCTTTTTGAAATGTCAATTTTTTCTGAGTCCACTATTTTTTCGACCATTTTCACATTTTTGGCAACGATCGATTTCGCAGTCAAATCAATTTTATTTCTAATTATATATTGTGTATAGGGAATTATAATCGCGTTATCTGTATCGAGCTTCTTAAAGTCGAATAGGACACTCTTCGCGTCTAAAGAATTCCAACACTCCATTAAATTTGAAACACTATTGCTTGCGCCACAATATAATTTGCTTCTCTCTGATGCACAGTAGGTATTTTTAGCTTCAAACTTTCTTTCGTAATTAAGCGCTAAATTAAAATTAGTTGCTTTCCCACTAATTTGAGTGTTAAGCGAAAACAAATATTGCTTTTTTTTATCAAATAGTTTTTTGATTAGAATATTAGGGCTGTAAGTGCCACCTGCTGTTTTAGCTAATTCACAAAAATCGGGTAATTTTTTTGCCTTATATTTAAAACTGGAAGAATAATTGCTTTTTGCTTTGCCAATACGATCGTTGACTTGAGGAATGTATTTGGCTAGTTGATCAAACTCCCGCTTTAATAATTGAGTTTCTGATTTACCTTCTTTAATGGAAAAAGTAAAAACTACTATTGACACGATTATCAATAACATATGTACTGTTCGAATATGTAATACTATGCCGCTATGATCCTTAGGCTCGCTGCCATCATTATCATTATCCATTTTCATACTAAATCTCCTTTTTCACTATCATCGTGTACGCACAGAAATGGCCGGTCTAGAACGGGTTAATGAATATTGCTTCGATATTCGATTCAATTTCCTGAAACTTATAGTCAATGCTAGCGTTACAATGACTAATACAATGGAATAAATTCCCGCTGTGTAGCTATCTTGAATTTTGCTAAAATCAAGTTCCTTGATCGCTTGAATAATAGATACAACAAATGGTAAAAATATCGTTGAAAAATAGGTCATAGTATAGGATACAGAATCAGGATAGATGCCAATCCATGGCGCGCCAAAGGCTTTATTGTCTTCAGTTAATTTATAAACTAGAACTCTCATAATTAGCCAATAGTAAAACATTAAACTAATTATAATGAGGGCACCGTATTTTAAAATTGATTCTAATTCGATTTTCAAACCAAATATATCCGCTGATAAATCTTCAGCTTGTTTTCCTTCAAAAATTCTTATCTCATTTTCTATATCGCTTAAAAATATTTTTCCTTCTCGATGCTGAAAGAGTTTTGCTAACTCAGGGAAACTTTGACTGAACTTGCCAAGCTTAATGATACTTGAGTCCAAGTTGTAGCGTTTAAATAAATATTGTTGAAAACCACTGGATAAGGCAGTTGATACTTTTGCAGGCACCAAAAGCACCTCAAAAGCATGTGGCTTGTCTTTTTTATTTTGAGTTAGACCATAGGCATCGAATAAAAGAAACATGTCAATTGGCTTCGTTGTACCCAGAGTTTCATGCAACTTTGTATTTTTACTAATCCTTAAACTCATGTTAGTCTCAGCGATTATCAGATCCGAATTTATGCTTGCAGATAATTTTACAGATTGCTTACGACTTATCACATGACCCTTAGTATAAATAGAACCAACCATATTCTTTACAACTAACGAATTATTCAGGTCTATGGAATCAAGTTTATATAAGGTATAATTAGGAATCGTCTTATTCCAAATCTCCTTTATCGTTTTAATTGTGCCTTGTTTTTTTGATTTTTCTATCGTCCAGACCCATGTGCTCGATTTGGCCGGCGGCAATATATTTTTATTTTTAGTTTGTTTCTCACTGTAGACATTCAAACTAACTCCAGTAAAGCTAGACAAGCGAATAGCATTTGCCGGATATTTTTTTAACTCATCAAGACAATAAACGCCCGTTGAATGCTTGAACCTAACTTTATATACCAGGTTAGGCTTTGATGCCAAGCTCGCGTATAAATCGCCGTTAAACTTACCCTTTAGATAATCACTTGTTTTATTAAGAAACCCGAGTTTCTCCGCATGTTTTAGGCAAAATTCGAGTCTAGCATCGCCCAAGCTATAAATATAAGTTATCACTTCTTTTTTTAACTTGTAACTATACTTTTCTCTTTTACGTGAATCTTTATTTGAAATTCCCGCTATAAATTTATTAAGTTCGACGTGTTCTTTTCGAACTTTGTCGGTAGATTTATTTCCTGACAGTAGTGATACCACGAGCACGGTAGCGCTGACAATGACTATTAGGAAATGAATGGTGCGTAAATGCAAAACAAATGCACTGTGATCGGGTAGCTCTTTTTTCCCTGGCATGTTAGCTCCTTTAGTAAAATTATTATTTGCCTTATTGAATCAACATACTAAACCAAGTTCATTTGATTTCAAAGTCTAAATTTCGACTGCCACACTGATAATGCACATTAAATCCTCATAAAATGCTTATCTATCCGATATGAATTAAATTATATTATGTTTTGTAAAGGACAGGTTGACGGCTGTGTTTTTCTATTAATTCCTAAATCGGAAAATTGATCGCTTGGAGACTATTTTATAATTTTCTAATACTTCCTTTTCTTTCTTCAACATACATTTTGCTACTTTGGCTTTGCGTTGAGATAAAAGTTGATACATTTTTTCTTTCAAAATATAATTTTTTGCACTTAATCTTCGGATTTCCATTGTTGCTCTCACATCAACTATTTTCTCGCACATCTCAAATTTTGATTTCGGCAATAGCTCGATTATAACAAATATAATTGCGCCTAAAACAGGTAGCAATATTATAATCAAGAGATTTTTATATTCTTTATTCATTAATTTTAAATACTATAGTAAGGACAACTCATTATTGAAATAATAACACAATTGCTGGATAAAAAAATAAAGATGAAAACGAATAATTATAATAAACGGAAGGTAATATTTTTGCGTATGAAACATATCGAAAAATATAATTCGAGTTCGAATTAAATCGAGTAGGCTGCAACTAGTTTTAAGTATCGATTAAATAACTTTAATGGACAGACCTGATTGACTTGATCGACCCCTTAGCCTTCTTCAGATTTCGGCTTTCGCATATTAGATTTTATGCGTGTCGCCACTCCATTTGGCATAAGTTTGTCAGCGAATGCACGCAAAGCAACTAAAACTGTCTCCGCAGCAAATCCAGAAATAACCCCTAAAACAATTGAAACAGCGGGTGTTTGTGGCACGATGATGTAGTACGCAGTGATTGCTACAATCGGCGCCGATACGACTTGCATCAATTGAAATACCATAAATTCTCGAGCATCTTCGCACGAGATTGCATCTGATTCAGCAGATTTCTTCTCGTCTGATTGCTTCATATATAAATAGACTTGTCGCTGATATTCGGGGACTCGACGAGTCATATTGACTGCCGCACCCATAATCGCAAGAACGAGTATATATAAAGGTATAACCAATCCGCCACTAATCTGAATATTGTTATTTGAATAACGCTCAGGGTGAGAGCGCTTTTCTCGGTTCATACATTCAACCGTCACACATTCTTTCAAATTAATTTCATCAATGGTACCACCTATATTTAATACCCATTGAGATTTTTGTCGTTTGCAATCCATTTCTGGAGGAACTTGCTCATCGCCAACGACTTTTACACAGGCCTTAATTACCCCAAGCGGTGAGGCCATCATTTTTTCTTGATCAAGTACAACTTTATCAAAATAGAAAAAAGGCAATATAGCGCCAATTAGAGCTGCCGCCGAAAATAGATAGCAAAATATTACCATGCCATTCATTTTGACCTGATCAACTCCACCCGTAAATAAATAAAGGAAAAACACAATTAGACCAGACGTGCCAATGATCAATGATGTCCCGTACATTTGAGAAGTCATTAACAAATAAACGACTAGAATTAGAAATACTGCAGAAATAATTAAAAGCAAAGCCTTAAAGCCATCGCTAAATTTAATATTTTCAAACCAACTCTTCGCTAAAACTTTTCCAGCATTAGATTGAGATGAAGTCGAAGGCGTTTTTTTGCCACTAACTCTTGAACTAGAATTTTTAGATTTTGACGTACGCGCGTGTCTTGATGATTTATTTTCATCAGATGACTCTTGCAAAATTGAATCGTCAATGTCGTCGAAGTCGTTATCCATTTCTCGGTCCAAATGTTATTTATTAATATTTTTCGTAACAGGTCTTGCTTGAAACATTATGTTTTAAATGACCAAGCGCGCGCAAACATTATTTGCAATTCTTGCACAGGCCGATAAGCGTACTAAAAATGATGTGATTTAATCCCTTTACTAAAAACCGCTTGTACCAATGTTTAAAGCGATTTTCGTACCAGATCCATTTCCTATAACGATTATCTCAAGCCATTTATTTTTAAATGCCATTTAATTCTACGCTAATACAAACTCTAAGGAGCCTCTGAATAATTCAGGGGTTCCTGCGACACTGGGAAATGTCGCCTAAATCGATCGCACCAAGCGACTGATTTTTTGAGACAAGAAGAAATCACACTTTGTTCTTGTCTTGCTCTAACAATTCAGGGACGAATTGTCTAGAGCTCCTCTAGCCCGCATTTCTCACAGCCCGTCTACTGCGACGGCCCAATTGCATACTATGACACGTTTTCACTCGGTCCAAGCGCTCGACATAGT
>QIKQ01000030.1 GCA_003233075.1 Gammaproteobacteria bacterium | reverse complement strand
CTAGTTTCATGTCTCCTTCAACCATTCTCTCATTTTAACTTTAAATTACTGCGTTTCGTGAAATAGGGCTAAAGTTAACGGGACAACAGTGATAATTGATTTAATATAATAGAAAATTGCTAATCCAATCAAAACTAAAATACTACTCTTTATTAAATTCGTTGGCTCATAGCCATTAACAAATGAATAGTGACTAAATTTAGATATAGAGTTTAGATAATCTAAAAAATAATACCCGGAAGCCATAATTTCTGCCACCGGATAATAAAACATAATCCTAGATTAATCAATTGAACGGCCTAGAAACAGTTCTGATTGTTCGACTGAGTAAATAAAAATACGAGTTAATGGCCTGGTCCTTAAGGAGTTTTTTTATAAAGTCAGGCGGGCAATCAGGACTCTTTATAGGTTGTAGCAAGCTCATCTTTTTGGTGAGACTGATTGTCACTAATAATGACAGTAAATCATGAAGTTATGCCTTACAAATGCGATCAACTGATTAATCTAGGATGCTACAGAGAAACAAGACAAGTCGACCCTCATTCAAATACTGCTGATCAGAAGAGTCACACTTAGGGCACACTGGCGCAGTTATTTCTTTAGAATATTTTTCATTTGGATGAGCAATATCGTAAAAACTAACATCACGCATTAATCGTTCATACTCGCCGTTATCTATGTCTTCACATACTCGGTTCGCTTCAGCAGAGTAGGCATTAGGAGCTGCTAATCGCACTCCGTCAAGTGCAAATGTATATACCCAACCCACAACGCCGTGATGCTGGTAAATAATAAAAACGGGAATTCCTTCCGTCTCAAGACGCCCCTTAATTATATAAGCGTGCTGACAATCGTAAAATCGCGCTATTGTTTGATATGCAAATCCCGACGCCATGAAAAATATTCTCTTTTTAAAACCTATATAGTTTAAACATAAGATATCAATTATTACATAATAATTACAGGGTTTATGGCGAATTCTTTCTAAAAATCAGTAAACGACTATCGAACAAAACTTTTCACCCAGACTTAACACTAAAATCATAGCTCTCAACGTCGACGAGCCCTAAGGACTGCCCAGATTCGTCGTTATATAATAAGTAAAAGTTTATTTTCTCAATCCTTTTAGTCAGACAAAATGCAGTAGCGCGATGAGAATTATGCAAAAGGCTACTCAATGCCAATTCAACTGGCAGTGAGAGGTGAATTTAAATGATTGGCATCAAAGTAAAAATAATATGGGATAAACTTAGCATACGCTATCAGTTAACCTTATTATTTTTGGTTGCTTTTATATTTATTCAGGCCAGTACTATAGGTTTAGTCTATTGGTTCGAAATTAAAGAGCGAAAATCACTTGCGCTGTATGACTCCAACACTCTTGGTTTAGTGCTTAAACATGATCTCATTAAAGTAATTCTTAATCCTCGTGCCGATACATTTTCGGATATTTCTTTTCGTTAATCTGGATTCAAATCACTCTACTCGATAATAATTTACAATAAGCAAATAAAAGCTGTCTATCAATACAATAGACCCGGAGTAAAAACCCAGCTCACAATCACAAGCATACCGCCATCCACAATCCAATTTACTAATCGCTATTTGTATCGTAGGTACTCAATTAGTTCAGGCGGTTCTAAGTTGGGTTCAATTGTTATGGCACTTGATACCACGCGTTATCAAACTAGAATGGACGAACGAATATTAATTATGCTAGTTTTACTTGTTATTGAGCTACTAATCGGCTGGATAATTGTTAAATGGCTTAGTCGCATCTACACTGAACCATTCACCCAATTAGCCGGAGCGATCGAATCCAGTGACGCAGAAAAAAACAAGTTCAAACTGGTAAACACCGAGGCCAAAAATGAAATAAAGGTTTTGTATGATGGCTATAATAAAATGATCGGCCAAATTAAACACGCCAACTCAGATCTAAAAAAATCATTAGAACATGTAAAATTAGCTAACAGTGCCAATAGCGCCAAATCTTCTTTCTTGGCCAATATGAGTCATGAAATACGAACTCCACTAACGGCTATCATTGGCTTTTCAGAATCCCTATTGGATAGCGATCAAAATAAAAATGAACGAGTTGACTCAGTTAATACTATAATAAAAGCTGGCAAGCACTTACAGCATATTGTCAATGATATTCTTGATTTATCTAAAGTCGAAGCTGAAAAACTTGAAGTTGAATTAATTAATGTACCACTTTTCACATTGATAGATGATGTTTCCAGACTAGCGGAATTACAAACAAAAGAGAAAGGCATCTTATTTAAGGTCGAATGTATATGGCCTTTGCCTGAATCTATCTATAGCGATCCAATTCGTCTTAAGCAAATATTAATAAATCTAGTAAATAACGCAGTCAAGTTTACCACTAAAGGCTCAGTGACACTCAAGGTGTCACTACAAAATGATAATACGCATATACGGTTTGATATCATTGACACAGGAATCGGCATTGAAGTAAAAAACCAAGAAAAATTATTTAGTGCATTTACACAAGCCGAAATGTCTA
The DNA here is from genome assembly GCA_003233075.1 of Gammaproteobacteria bacterium. Taxonomy (GTDB): domain Bacteria; phylum Pseudomonadota; class Gammaproteobacteria; order SZUA-21; family SZUA-21; genus SZUA-41. The sequence goes on along the minus strand of QIKQ01000030.1, from coordinate 13,072 downwards.
CTTCCAGACGTTATGGCGGTACTGGTTTAGGATTATGCTTATCTCGCGCCTTGGCAAAAATGTTAGGAGGTGATGTCAACTTTACAAGCGAAGCTAATAAGGGAAGTGTTTTTTCTGTTACAATTAACGCGAGTAATTTAAATCTTGATCACTTAATTTATAAAATGCCTATAGTCGTAAGTGATACTTATTCCAATAAAAAGACTCAGAAAATATTTTTATCAGGCAATATACTGTTAGCAGAAGATAACGAAGACAACCAAAAATTAATAAGTATGCACATAAAGAAAACTGGAGCCAATGTAGATATAGTTGACAACGGTATTAGTGTCGTTAAGTCTGCTCTAAAAAATAAATATGATCTTATATTGATGGATATACAAATGCCGCTTATGGATGGCTTAGAAGCAACTAATAAACTTCGTGATGAAGGCTATACAGGTATCATCGTTGCTTTAACTGCAAATGCAATGAAGTCTGACATAGATGACTGTATTGCCGCAGGTTGTAATCAGTTTTTGGCCAAACCAATTAATAAAATCGAATTTTTAGATGTGTTATCTAAGTATCTGCCAAACAATAGCTCTACTACGTTGCCTTTAGTCTCAACATTACTCGAAGAAGACCCAGACTTTATTGATCTTGTTCAAAAGTTTGTCCTAAATTTCCCTATTTTGATTTCTGCTACTAAACAATTATTTGAAGAAGCTAACTGGAGTGAATTCAAAAATAAAATTCAAGATTTGAAAGCTCTAGGGGGAAACTTTGGATTCATGGATATAACAGATGTTGCAAAACAAATTGAAGTCGATTTAGCTAAGCATGAATTTGATAAAGTTGGACAAGGAATTGCGAAATTACATTTATTATCAGATAGAATTCAACTCGGTATCGCTGCCTAAAATCGCCTATAATTATAGTGTTCTATTGTACTTCTAAGCTCCTAATTTAGATATTTGAATGGGAAATAATACCACGCACTTAATAAACATAATCTAAGGGAATAATTCCCACAGTTTGAAAATAAATATTAATAATGTTTGGTAATTTGTCTTTCCATTAGGTAAGATTAATACAAGTTTGAAAACAAGAATTAAATATATAGAATTAGTTAATAGCGGGTGGGAATTCTAGATTTAATATCACTCTTATTATCAGAAGTAATTAGATTGATACTGAAATAATATTGTTAGATAGTTTACGGTAGTAAGTTTTTTCTTACACTTTAGTGCAAAGGAATTAGCTAGTAGATGAAAATTCTAGATTAGTTTCAAGGTTAGGTCCTTACGTTTATCCCGGCTCTTTAATATCTCTTCTTCACAGATATTTAGAGCCGTTTTTTTTGACCTCATATTTGAAAAAACTATTAATAGAAACCTAATTTTTAGGTAATTTAATCAAAATAATACAAAGTTGAAACTTGTATTAATAGCTTTAATAAAACCTAGTGTCTTTCAATGTTTACAATCTGTCGGAAATCACTTTTACCCTATTTGTTCTTTTCCACTAGCGATCATAATTGGTGATATTTTTCGTGTATTCTTTTACTAAGTAAATTAATTTAACTCAAGCACATCTTGCATATCATAAACACCCGTATCGCGTGAACTCAACCAACTCACAGCTCGAACTGCACCATTGGCAAAAGTCATTCGGCTTGATGCTTTGTGAGTTATCTCTATTCGCTCACCTATGCCAGCAAAGAGAACAGTGTGGTCACCAACAATATCTCCAGCACGAATAGTTTCGAAACCAATCGTTTTTGGATCACGCTCACCCGTATGACCTTCTCGACCGTAGACGGCGCATTCTTTTAAATCCCGACCTAAAGCTTGTGCAACTACCTCACCCATGCGAATTGCCGTTCCCGATGGCGCATCAACTTTGTGTCGATGATGAGCTTCAATGATTTCAATATCGACTTCATCGCCAAGTACTTTTGCCGCAAGCTCGAGTAATTTCAAGCACACATTAACCCCGACACTCATATTAGGTGCAAAAACGACCGCAATGGATTTACCAGCATTGTGAATTTGTTGTTTTTGAGATTCATTAAAACCAGTGGTGCCTATTACTATTTGTTTACCCGCTGAAACACATATTTCGAGATTCTGAATACTTGACTCTGGTGAGCTGAAGTCAATTAAAGCGTCTATATCATTTATAACATTCCTAAGACTATCGTCAATTTTAACGCCAATTTTTCCAATCCCTACTAAATCACCCGCGTCACTTCCGACCAAAGAATTACCTGGGCGCTCTATCGCTGCTGCGACTTGCAAACCATCTTGGGCAGTCACCGCTTCGATAAGTGCTCGGCCCATACGGCCTGCCACTCCGGTAATACCGACTTTAACCATTATTTGCTCCAAGAATATTAAAGAGCAAAGGATACCGCAATTTTCAATTACAGGAAAGAATCAATATACATATATTACCGTAGCCCGTATGCAGTGAGCATTAGCGAACGAAATACGGGACGAAGTCGGTATTATAATTCAACAGGCCGTTCGCATTTATGCGGACTAGACCGACAACAGTAGTTATTCAGGATTACGCAATTGAATTTTGGAGATTGCTTCAAACGCTCTGCGTTTTCGCAACGACAAAATAAGTAAATTCACGAAGCGAACTAGGCCAACTTTAAAATAAACAGAAATTAATGCAGGCTACAAACTAAAACTTCAAACTATCGAAAAAACTCTTTACTCCATCTAACCATGAGCTTGCTCTAGGGTTATGCCTTGCACCGCCCTTATTTAGTGAGATTTCTAATTTATCGAGTAAGTCTTTTTGCTCTGCATTTAGTTTGACAGGCGTTTCAATCATTGCTCTGCAATATAAATCTCCCACGCTTGAACTGCGAACAGACTTAACGCCCTTGCCACGAAGTCTAAATAATTTACCACTTTGAGTTTCAACAGGGATTTTCAGTGACACTTGACCATCAATTAAAGGCACTTTCACATCGCCTCCCATGGCGGCCGTAGCAAAACTAATAGGCACATCGCAATGCAAATCTTTTTCTTCACGAGTAAATAGACTGTGTTCTTTCACGGCTATGTGTACATAGAGATCACCTGGCGGACCACCCTGCTCACCCGCTTCACCTTCATTGGCTAATCGAATTCGATCACCATTATCTACCCCAGCGGGGACTTTCACTGAGAGCGTTTTGCGCTCTTCATTGCGACCTTTGCCATGACAGGATACGCAAGGATCAGAAATGACCTGACCTGATCCATAACACTTAGGACAGGTTTTCTGTACGGTAAAAAAACCCTGCTCCATTCGAACTTGACCATGTCCATTGCAAGTTCCACACGCTGATGGTTTGGTTCCTTTTTTTGCACCGCTACCATGACATGTCTCGCATGCCACTAAAGTGGGAATTCTAATCTTAACTGTAGAGCCTGCGACCGCTTCCTCAAGTGTAAGCTCCATATTATAACGCAAGTCAGAGCCACGATAACCTTGGGAGCTGCGTTGTTGCTGGCCACCACCGCGACCGCCGCCAAAAATATCGCTGAAGACATCACCAAATATATCCGAAAAATTAACACCACCAGCGCCTTGTCCACCTGCATGCATAGACGGATCAACACCCGCGTGACCATGCTGATCATACAGTGGTCGTTTTTGAGGGTCGGACAGAATTTCGTAGGCTTCTTTGACTTCTTTAAATTTTTCTTCAGACTCTTTACTATTTTGATTTTTATCTGGATGATATTTCATAGCCAATCGGCGATAAGCCTTTTTAATTTCGGCGTCAGATGCAGTTCTTTCTATTCCCAGTATTTCGTAAAAGTCTCTCTTTGACATTTGTTCATTAACCCTGTGTTATTACCTTGCTAAATTTTTAGTTTTCAATGTCGAGCTATCCATCTATCCATCTATCCATCTATCCATCTATGCAAACGCTAATTACACAAAAAGCCAAACAATGTCTGGCTTTTCGCAGCTTTCAACCTATCCATAGTCAATCACTATTATTACTTTTTGTCCTCTTTCACTTCTTCAAATTCTGCATCAACTACATCATCATTTTTCGCTTCAGAAGATGTTTGCTCTTCGCCTGGTGTTGCTTCGCCTGGTGTTGCTTCGCCTGGCTTGCCTTGATCTTGATATAAACGTTCGGCAAACTTACCTGATTTTTCTGCCAAGACTTTTGTTTTAGCTTCAATCTCGTCTTTATTATCGCCGCTTAAAACTTTCTTTAATTCCTCAATAGCATCCTCAGCTTCTTTGCGTTCATCATCAGTTACTTTGTCACCGAGTTCGCCCATGGATTTATTAACCGCATGGATCATTTGATCGCCTTGATTACGTGAAGTTACTAATTCATTAAACTTTAAATCTTCTTCAGCATGCGATTCCGCGTCCTTAATCATATTATCGACTTCTTCCTCAGATAAGCCACTTGACGCTTTAATGGTAATCTTTTGCTCTTTGCCAGTTGCCTTGTCTTTTGCAGACACGTTTAAAATACCATTCGCATCAATATCAAAAGTCACTTCAACTTGTGGCACACCCCGTGGCGCTAGAGGTATATCACTTAAGTCAAATCGACCCAAAGATTTATTACCCGTTGCTTGATTACGTTCGCCTTGTAAAACATGGACGGTTACAGCAGTTTGATTATCATCAGCCGTTGAAAATGTTTGTCCCGCATTGGTAGGGATGGTGGTATTTTTATCAATCAGCTTAGTCATAACGCCACCTAAGGTTTCAATTCCCAGTGACAATGGTGTTACATCTAACAATAAGACATTATTAACATCACCTGATAATACCCCGCCCTGAATAGAGGCACCCACTGCAACCGCTTCATCAGGATTAACATCCTTACGCGGTTCTTTTCCAAAAAACTCTTTAACTGCAGCTTGCACCATTGGCATACGCGTCTGTCCACCAACAATAATGACGTCCTTAATATCACTTGAAGACAATCCCGCATCTTTCATCGCAATCTTGCAAGGCTCTAATGAACGCTGCACAAGATCCTCAACTAATGACTCTAATTTTGCGCGAGTCAGCTTAATATTCATGTGCTTGGGGCCACTCGCATCTGCAGTAATGTAAGGTAAATTCACATCTGTTTGTTGTGCCGATGACAATTCAATCTTAGCCTTCTCAGCTGCTTCTTTTAAACGTTGTAAAGCAAGTGGATCATTTTTAAGATCGACGCCTTGCTCCTTTTTAAAATCATTCACTAAATAATCAATCACACGCTGATCGAAATCTTCGCCACCTAAGAATGTGTCACCATTGGTTGATAACACTTCAATTTGATGTTCACCGTCAACATCAGCAATTTCAATAATCGAGATATCAAAAGTACCACCACCCAAATCGTAAACAGCAACTGTTCGATCACCTTGTTTTTTGTCCATGCCAAATGCAAGCGCTGCGGCAGTCGGTTCGTTAATAATCCGTTTTACTTCCAAACCCGCGATCTTACCCGCGTCTTTAGTGGCTTGACGTTGAGAATCATTAAAATAGGCAGGTACTGTAATTACTGCTTCGGTCACTTCCATGCCGAGGTAGTCTTCCGCCGTTTTCTTCATTTTCTGTAAAACTCGAGCAGCTACCTCCGGTGGCGCCATTTTTTTATTACCTGAAACTTCAAGCCAAGCATCACCATTATCTGCGGCTATAATTTTATAAGGCACCAAATCTAAGTCTTTTTGTACTTCAGCATCTTTAAACTTTCGACCAATAAGTCGTTTTACTGCATAAAGAGTATTGGCAGGATTAGTGACTGCCTGGCGCTTTGCAGCCTGGCCTACTAATACCTCACCATCATCGTTAAATGCGACGATTGAAGGTGTGGTTCGATCACCTTCACTATTGGGGATCACGCGAGGCTTATCGCCTTCCATGACCGCAACGCAGGAATTAGTGGTTCCTAAATCGATGCCGATGATTTTACCCATGATAATTTATCTCCAAAATTCAATTATTGTTAATGTGTTACTACATACTCTATATAAATATTAGCGCTGAACTGTTAATTTGGGCTATCACACGAAATTCAAGCCTTTTCATCAATTCCTGAGCCCGGATTTTCATCCGAGCTCGCTTTAATCTCTTTTGTCGTTAATGCTTTTGCGACAATCACCATTGCTGGCCGAATAAGACGCTCATTCAGCGAATAACCTTTTTGCATCACCATTAAAATTGTATTTGGTTGCGCATTTGGCTCTTCTTGCATCGACATTGCTTGGTGTAGTTCAGGGTTTAATTTTTCGCCTATTTCTGGGCTAATACAGACCAGACCAACCTTTTCCAAACTCGAAATCATCATTTTCAAGGTTAAATCCATGCCCTCTTTGAGTTTATCAACTTCAACTGTTTCGGTGGCTGCATCCAAACCCATTTCCATGCTGTCTCTGACGGGCAATAGGTCATTAATAAAGCGTTCTAAGGCAAACTTATGCGCATCTTCAATATCCCTGCTATTACGACGTCGCAGGTTTTCCATTTCCGCTTTAGTGCGTAATAGTTGGTCCCAATTATCAGACGCTTTCTGCTCGGCTGCATGTAAAGCTTGTTCTGGCGATAATTCTTCACTCTTTGCCACATCCCCAGCCTGAGTTTCGTCAGCTTGGCCATCATTCGCACTCGAATCTGTGTGAGAGTCTTCTACTTGGTTTTCTTTCTCACTGTCTTTCATCTAATTTCTCCGCTATAACTAATATTCAGGCGTTTACCCACTAAAAGAGGTAAAACAATAAATTTCTTAACAAATAGGGGTTTTTATTTTGAATTCAAGGCCGAACTCAATATTTTTGCAGTGACATCAACAATAGAAATAACTTGCTCGTAAGGCATTCTAGTGGGTCCGATGACCCCTAAAGAGCCAATAATTTGACCATCAACTGTATAATTTTTAGTCACAACACTGCATTCTTCTAATACTTCATAACCCGATTCTTCACCAATAAAGATTTGCACGCCTTCTGATGTCAGACACTGGTCTAATAGGTGTAAAATGTCACGCTTTTGATTAAACGCATCGAATAGCTGTTTTAAGGTATCGACGCTAGCTAAATCATTGTGATCCATCAGATTGGTTTGCCCTGCTAATATATAATCTTCACGATCATTCTTACTGGAATTATTAAATATATTATTAGCCATTTCAACTGTGGTTTTCATTTGTTGATCGACATCTTTTCGAGCATCGTCCATTTCCACCATGACTGCTTTGCGAATATTCTCTATTTCCTGTCCAGCAAATTTATTATTCAAATAATTGGCCGCTCGTTCCAATTCTTCTGCTTTAAACCGTCTGCTGACTGGCAGTATTCTATTTTGCACTTCAAAATCATTTGTCACTAAAATGGATAAAACTCTATTTTCCGACAAAGGTAAAAACTCAATTTGCTTTAAGACCACTGATTTGCGTTTCGGAATTGTAACGACGCCTGCAAAAGAAGTCATATTAGATAAAAACTCGGATGCACTCGAAACCATATTCTGAGTCTCTTGTTCTTTTTCCAAGTCTTCAATAAAACCAATAAATTTACTTTTATCCATGGGTGCAACTGTCAGCAAGCTATCCACAAAATAACGATAGCCTTGAATAGTCGGAATGCGACCAGCGGATGTATGTGGTGAATGAATAAAGCCCATTTTTTCTAAATCAGAAAGTACACTGCGAATTGAAGCAGAACTTAGTTCCATACATTTGGAATTTGCTAGCGTTTTTGAACCGATAGGCTGACCTTGCTTGATATATTGCTGTATTAATGTTCTGAGTAAATTTTCAGCACGTTCATTAATTAAATTCTGATTTTTACTCATTTTTCGTTTATACCGCCTAAATTCGATACTAAAGCCAAAACTGGCGCTAAATTTAATACCTTGTACAAAGTAATCTATATTCGAGGAACTACACGTGTACTCGTAATGTTAGAGTGACAGCTGAAAAGAGTCAATTTTCAATAACAAATAATCAACAAAAAAACCAAAAATATCTATTCCAAACTCTAGAATGAACTACCCCGCAGCAAGCTGACGGGGTATCGGTGCCAACCTCGGTAAATCGAATACTGCCCTTCAATACTTCGAAGGGAAAACCAAATGGTACATTAATACTGTTACATTGGGACTCTTGTGAATATACTCGCTCATTCACCTATTTTCGCAGCAAGCTGCGGGGAATAGAACCCCAAGAGATTAAACGCTCGAATGCTGTTTTCTGTATTCTACTTAGAATGAAAATTTACGCCAGCAGATAAAAGCACACAAAATAGCCATAAAAACCAAGCAACTTGGAAATTCATGAGTAGCGTGCTAAGTTTGAAAAATTAAGCTTATTTACTTAAAGGTAAACGTCCACAGTGTTTAAAAAAATTGGCATTATTGGTAAATACGGTGATCCAAATATCATTGACACATTAACTAGTTTGCACAAAATTATTGAAAATTCTGGATGTGAACACCTGCTCGATCAACGAACCGCAGATCAACTTAATACCACATCCTTTCCTATCGCAAGTCGCGAAGAATTAGGCAAAGAATGTGATTTAATTATAATACTCGGTGGCGATGGCACCTTGCTTGATGCCGCTCGAAGTCTGAGTGATTACGACATTCCAATACTGGGCATTAATCTCGGTCGTTTAGGTTTTCTCGTTGATATTTCACCTAATGAAATGCAACAAAAAGTGCCTGAAATTTTAAGTGGCGAATACACCGACGAACCTCGTAACTTACTCGAAGCCAAAGTCAGCTTAGATGATAAAATCATTTTTAATGAAAAAGCCTTAAACGATATAGTCATTCATAAAATTAATGTTGCGCGTATGATTGAATTCGAAGTCTACATCAATAAAAGTTTTGTTTACGCGCAACGTTCCGATGGTTTAATAATATCTACGCCGACAGGCTCTACTGCCTATGCCTTATCCGGCGGCGGTCCGATATTACATCCAGCATTAAGTGCATTAACATTAGTGCCCATTTGCCCACATACGCTGAGCAATCGGCCCATTGTTATTGGTATGGAAAACGAAATTGAAATAAAATTAGTACCAGGCCGCTTTGAAGGCTTGCAAATATCTTGTGATGGTCAGGAAAATCATCCCGTCGCCGAAAATGAACAAGTGAAAATTACTCTTTGTGATAAAAAACTCAGACTATTACATCCAAAGAATTATGATTATTACCAAATATTGCGCGCCAAATTGAATTGGGCGCTAACGAATTGATTAAAATATTATGTTAAGCCACATACACATTCGAAATTACACCATCATTGAGCAGCTCGACCTAGAGCTAAGCCCGGGTATGACTGCGATGACTGGCGAAACAGGCGCTGGAAAATCGATACTCGTGGATGCACTCGGCCTTGCCTTGGGCGATCGAGCCGACAGTGGCGTTATACGCCTCGGAGCTGACAATGCTGAAATTATAATTAGTTTTGATTTAAGCGACACCAAAGCAGCAACTGTATGGCTTGAAGAACAAGATTTGCAAGCAGATCAAGAGTGCATCATTCGTCGCACCCTCAGTCGTGAAGGCCAGTCAAAAGGCTTTATAAACGGCAGACCAGTACCGATGCGATCATTAAAAGATTTGGGTGAAATGCTAGTTGACATACAGGGTCAACATCAACATCAATCGTTAGTCAAACGTGATATTCAACGTCAGCTCTTAGACGATTATGCTCAAAACCAAATTTTACTAAAAGAAATTAAAAAACAATATAGGCAATGGCAATCCAAAAGTGACGAGTATAACCGCCTAAAAGCCGCAGCAGAAGATTCGGCAGCACGCATCGAATTATTACGCTTTCAAGTAAAAGAATTAGAACAGCTCGAAGTAAAAGAAAATGAAATACAGTCACTCAATCAGGAGCATGATAGACTCGCTAACGCGGGTCAAATTTTAGATTCCTGCCAAAATTCTATTCATGTTTTATATGAAGCTGAAGATTCAAATATCCATCAATTATTAAATCGTGTCAGTTTTGATTTGGGACCTTTGTGCGAAATTGACGATGAATTAAAAAATGCCTATCAACTAGTCAATGATGCCATTATTAATTCTCAAGAAGCGGCTGACGAATTGCGTTCATACTTGGATCGACTCGATATTGATCCACAACGCCTGCAATATATAAGCGATCGAATGACACTCATTCATGATATGGCGCGCAAACATAAGGTTAAACCTGAAGAATTACCTAAACTTTTTTTACGCCTGTCTGATGAGTTCGACAAGCTTGATAATTCGGACGACAAACTCGATCAACTCTACGACGAAATTCAAACACTTGAGAAGCAATACGACGAACAGGCAATACAACTGCGAAGCGTACGCCAAAAAGCAGCCAAAAAGCTCAATAAAAAAGTAACTGACTTTATTCATCAACTCGGCATGCCAAATGCTCTGTTTGAAATAACGCTTAAGCCCTACGAAAAAAATAAAAGAACATCTCACGGTATTGAATCAATAGAATACAAGGTCTGCACTAACCCAGGCCAAGACCTAAGCCCCCTTAGCAAAGTTGCATCCGGCGGAGAATTATCTCGTATAAGCTTAGCGATACAAGTAGTCCTCGCACAAACCACACGAATTAACACATTAGTTTATGATGAAGTGGATACTGGCATAGGCGGACCGACAGCGGAAGTGGTTGGTCAACTTTTGCGCACGCTTGGTAAAACCAGACAAGTTTTATGTGTCACCCACCTACCACAAGTGGCGGCTCAAGCTCATAATCACCTACAAGTAAAAAAACAAGCCGATAAAAAATCGACCGTCACCGGAATTCAATCTTTGAATGATAAGCAACGCATTGAAGAAATTGCACGAATGTTAGGCGGTGTTAAAATAACAGATCAATCTAAAGCACACGCGATTGAGATGTTAGATATAAAAGATTAAGATTTAATCACTAAACTTATCGCACCAGTTTAGTAGCCTGGCTCTTCACGACTGCGGGGATGCAGGAGCAGTTGCCGAGAGCCGGGTTGGATATGAATTCAATTATCCGGGATTAATCAGGAGGCATTTGGAAAACTAGTAGCCTGTAGGAGGCATTTGGAAAACTAGTAGCCTGTAGGAGGCATTTGGAAAACTAGTAGCCTGTAGGAGGCGTTTGGAAAACTAAAACTAGTAGCCTGTAGGAGGCGTTTGGAAAACTAGTAGCCTGTAGGAGGCGTTTGGAAAACTAGTAGCCTGTAGGAGGCGTTTGGAAAACGACGAGTACAGGAAACACATAAAATTATCTATTTGAATCTTCTACTTTTTAATTGCCTGACACTTCCGACAAACTCCATAAATACATAAATTGTGATCTGTCATTTCAAATCCAGCTTTTTCAGCAATCTCATGTTGGATTTTTTCGATAATTTCGTTTACAAACTCCTCTACCTTACCACAGCGCACGCAAACAATATGATCATGATGCTGCCCTGAATCAATTTCAAATACTGAGTGGCCTGATTCAAAATTATGCCTTGTAACCAAGCCTGCTGATTCAAATTGAGTCAGCACACGATAAACTGTCGCTAATCCTATATCATCACCCGATTCAATTAAGTGGCGATAAACATCTTCTGCGCTCATATGGCGAATATTAGTTTCTTCCAAAACTTCAAGTATTTTCATTCTAGGCGCTGTTATTTTAAGCCCAGCATTCTTAAGATCTTGTTTTTCCACGTATTTCTCCAAGTCTGCCATTTAATAAACAGATACGGTAGAATTGCCTATTCGATTTAACCATTAGTAAAAATAGGCAGTTGTTGAGAATGAAAATTATTACACTATGTATTTTAGGCACTTTTGCAATCCTTGTCACCAGCTGTGGCAAAATGATTCCACATTATAAGATTGACATTGAACAAGGAAACGTTTTAACCAAAGAAGTAGTGAATCGAATTCGACCTGGCATGACTAAACGACAGGTTAAATTTATACTCGGAACACCAATCATTGCAAGTAGCTTTCACAAACACCGCTGGGACTATGTTTACTCTTTAAAAAAAGGTGGCAAGAAAAAAATCACAACGAAAACTATGTCGCTGTTTTTTTTAAACGATCGAATAGTTCGCATTGAAGGCAGCATCAAACCAGAATTTAGCGATCAACCTGTGCAAAAACAAACGACTAAAGTAGTTGAAGTTAACCCGGAAAAGAAAAAGAAAAAAGGCATATTTCGAAAAGCACTTGGTAAAGTCGGAATAGGTAATGACAAAAAACGACAGAAAAAGAAGAAAAAGAAGAAAAAGAAGAAAAAAATAGTAGAAAAAGAACAAGAGACTGAATCAGATTCCGAAACAAATTATAATCAAGACGAATAAAGCTAAAGCTCGACTCACTTTCGTAGAGACAAGGCATACCTCACTGCTGTCCCACAGTTGATCGCGTAAGAACGATAAGCAATACTTGCTGTAGCCCGGCTCTTCAGAGCCGGGGTGGATTTGCGTTCAAGCGTAAAGCTAACTCGTCTTATAAAACTGAGCGATCATCATTTATGCCGCTGTATACACCATGGTGTCACGGCCTGAGTCCACCCCGGCTCTAAAGAGCCGGGCTACAGTTCCTGTATAATTATAATAAACAACTAACGCTCTGTTTCATATTTAAAATTCATTAGTCTCATGCTAGACGTCTCAAATTCATTTCTTGACAAAGGTATAAGCTACTGATGAAAAGCGTTATTAGGATGTGACATAACTTAATCTCTGTTATTTCAGAGATTATTCGCACTTACGTGTATAATCTTAAGGTTAAGTTTTCCTGTTTGATTCAAACTATGGGACAATTTTTCATTTAACTCTACCTCTCATGAATAAATCGATCGATTGGCGATTTGGGACATGAAACTAGTACTCAGCTTACGCTCGTTAATAAACAGAAAAATAGCAAGATTATACACCATCGTGATCAGAAGAATTTAAAAAGAACCCGTCGTTGCGAGAAATGCTCGTTGAGCATTTCGTGGCAATCTCCTAAATTCAATCACGTGATCATTGCCTCCTTATTGCATTCCAATCTAAGTTATTGAATTATAAAAGATCCCGCGCATCCTTCGGATGCTCTGGACGCTAAGGCG
>QIKQ01000313.1 GCA_003233075.1 Gammaproteobacteria bacterium | reverse complement strand
AGATATTCGGGGTGCTGATAGTCTTTGAGGTATATGGTCCGCGGCGTGCCACCTTTCATTTGAAATCCTTCTATTTTATAAATAATTTACTTAACTCAGCTTAGCGACTGATCTGAGGCTATTTTGTACACTAAAAGTACGGTGACTAGTCCGAACTCTACACTACTCTCTAAAACAATAAGGTAATATTAATCAATATCGAGCTTTTCGACTAAGTTCCGGCTAATTCTTGCCCTCACGTCAGCCATCTGGCTTAGACTTCGCCATTTATTTACCTGCCCCTGCACCCCTTACCTGATTATAAGCTTTTGTTTTTAAAAATATTAATCTAACGTATTAAATGTAGCGCGTACAATCGTAAAGTATTTTAGAACACGACCGCAATAGAGTATGTAACTCAAACATTGGAAATTAATGGGAAAACTATGTCCGCTAACAAGCACGGATCGCAGAAAAAATGGTATGACTTTACCTTAAAGCAAAAGATTTACGCTGGTTTTGCTCTAATGGTTGTCTTTATATCTATCATTAGTGTCGTTGCATTTCAAAGCCTTTCCAAAGTCAATGTCAGTGTCGATCAGGTTGTTAAAAACAATCAGCCGGCCATGATTGCGCTCATGGAAATGAGTGAACGCATAGATCAGGCGAACGCCGCGCTCGGATTTTATTTATTAAGCAAAGATCCACAATCTAAAAAAGACCTTATTGTATCTTCAGCAAAAGTATATACAGCTATTAATCAAGTCCTAAAATTTCCGGCCATTAAAGCGAATAAAGAAGCAGCAAATACAATTAAAAAAATCAAAATTGATTTTGATTTATATAAATCCTATCACTCAACGATGTTAGGTTACGCCGATAGCTTTAACAAGAATTTTACAGCCATGAATTGGGCATCGGAAAACATGAATCCATTGACACGTAAAATTCAATCACAAATGAGCATCATGATTCAAAGTGAAAATTCCGAAGAATTTTCTGCAGAACGTAAAGATCTATACAACCACCTGAATGAGCTACGAAATACTTGGGTAAATATGATTTTAGGCGTACGCGCCTTTATTTCCTTTCGCGGCAAAGACGATGTCGCAAATTTCATGATATTTCGTGACCAATATAATAAATTATTAACAAAATTAGAAGGATATGGTGACAAGTTATCCTTTGAGCAAACAGATGCCATAGAACAGATTAAACCCGCCGCTAAAAAATATTTTCTCGCTCTCGACCAATTTGTAAAAATTCACGGTGGGGATAAATGGCGTATGGACGCCTGGACCTTAAAAACTGAAATCGGCCCTATATTGGCCCGCATGAAAAATAATATTCATAAAGTGACCGAGCATCAAAAACAACAAACACAAACAATTTCACAAGAATTACTCTCAAGTATTGTACAGCAAAAGAGCTTCATTATTTCGCTTGCAATTATCGCAGGCATACTTGCCGTACTTGCCTCGATATTTATTGTTACAAAAATAACGAAACCAATTAAATACACGGTTGACGCCATGCGTGATATAGCGGAAGGCGAAGGTGATCTAACTCGCCGTTTGAAAGTGGGCAGCAAAGACGAAATTGGCGACCTTGCCTTAGCATTTAATTTATTTGTCGCCAAGGTACATGCCCTGGTTGCAGAAGTCGCGGATTCGACCACGCAACATGCTGAAGCTGCCAATCACATGACAGTACTTTCCGAAAACGCGACTGCCAGCATTAGTCAACAGCAATCAGAAACAGATCAGGTCGCAGCCTCAGTCAATGAAATGGCGGCCACAGTACAAGAAATCTCTCGCAATGCATCAAACGCAGCGGAACATGCCAATAAAGCGAATCAACAAGCGATTGAAGGCAAAAGTGTGGTTGATAAAACCATTCATACTATTGAAAATTTAGCATCTGGGGTCGAAAAATCTGCCGAAGTCATTGCGCGACTTGAAAAAGACAGTGATCAAATTGGCGCTGTACTCGATGTGATTCGTGGCATCGCTGAGCAAACAAACTTGCTTGCATTAAACGCCGCAATCGAAGCCGCTCGAGCTGGCGAACAAGGTCGAGGATTTGCCGTCGTGGCCGACGAAGTACGTAGTTTAGCAAGTCGTACCCAAACCTCAACTGAAGAAATTAATGCGATGATTTCACGCTTACAAAGCGGATCAAAAGAAGCAGTTAAAGTGATGGAAGATAGTCGGTCCATTGCAAAAGACAGTGTCGAACAAGCGGGTAATGCCGGTAAAGCGTTGGAATCGATTACCTCTGCCGTAAACGAAATCAATGCGCTTAATATGCAAATAGAACATGCGACTCAACAACAATCAGAAGTGGCTGAGGGAATTAATGAAAACGTTACTCGAATAAGCCAATCAGCACATGAAACCGCTTCAAGCGCTGATGAATTGACTCGCTCAAGTAATACTGTGCATGAATTGGCTAATAAACTAACAGACTTAATGAGTGCGTTTAAGACTTAAAACACCTACCTGCTTTATTCTACGCTTTAACATTAAGATACAGATTAATCTAGAATGACTTTGACAAACTATTATTCGAATATTGGTCTAAAATCTAACATAATAATTAGGCCAATTTAACGAAACTACCACTCTAGGCTTTGCTAAATTTCCCGCCTACTATAAACTGTATTTAAAGTAGCGAGAGTAACGCTCTCGTAGCACTACGATTATAATTATTAGTTTTATCTCGCAAAGGAACACTATGTTAGCAGCAGACCTATTCGTTCAATGCTTAGAAGCAGAGGGACTTAAATACATTTTTGGCGTGCCTGGTGAAGAAAACGCCCAGTTCATGATGTCCTTAGAAAAATCAAAAAGCATTCAGTTTATCCTTGTCCGCCACGAACAAGGCGCGGCGTTCATGGCCGAGATATACGGTCGGCTAACCGGCCAACCAGCTGCATGTCTTGGCACACTGGGCCCAGGCGCGAGTAACCTTATTACCGGTGTCGCCGATGCAAACATGGATCGTGCACCGATGATAGTATTAACCGGACAGGGTGCGTCAACGCGCTTACACAAAGAATCTCACCAGGTTATGGATGTAGTCGCAATGTTTACGCCTGTGACTAAATGGGCGCACTCTATATTGCACCCGCAAACGATTCCCGAAATAATCCGCAAAGCCTTTCGCTTAGCAAGAACCGAAAAACCCGGTGCCTGCCACTTGGAATTACCCGAAGACATAGCCTCCCTTGAGACCGATGCTCAACCAATGGTTCCAAAACGCTTTAGACGGCCAATACCTGATCCCTTTATAATTGATAGTGTTTTTGAAACCATAAAAAACGCCAAACGACCAATAATCATTGCTGGCAACGGCTGTATTCGTAAACGTGCAAGCAAGGAACTTAGAAAATTCTGTGAAAAAACTGGCATAGGTGTCATCAGTACCTTTATGGCAAAAGGCTGCGTCGACATGGATAAGGAATACTGCCTCTATACGATCGGTTTACAATCAAAAGATATTGTTACCTGTGCCTTAGATGCAGCCGACCTCGTCATCACACTCGGTTACGACATGGTTGAATATCATCCCCATCTATGGAATGCAAACTACGACAAAGACATTATTCACATTGATTTTTTACCCGCCGAAATCGATGCACACTACCATCCAGATATCGAAGCAGTCGGTGATCTAGCCATAGCACTTGAGATGTTAAACGATCGTGTCTTGAATCATGGCGATATTAAGTTTGATTTAAAACAACAATCAGCCACACGTCGTGACATGAGCAAAGAATTTTCCAAACACAAGGACGATAAAACCAAAGGTAAAATCAGACCACAAAAAGTACTCTGGGATGCTCGTCAAGTCATGGGACCACACGATATATTGTTATCTGATGTGGGTGCGCACAAAATGTGGATCGCCAGACATTACCAATGTCATGAGCCAAATACATGCTTAATTCCAAATGGCTTTTGTTCTATGGGATTTGCACTGCCTGGTGCGATTGCCGCAAGCCTGGTATACCCTGATCGACGAATCCTGGCAATATGCGGCGACGGTGGCTTCTTAATGAACGTGCAAGAAATGGAAACTGCCAAGCGCCTGAATGTCAATATTGTCGTTTTACTCTGGGAAGACCATGAGTACGGTCTTATAGCCTGGAAACAAGATAATGAATTCGGCAAACACACCGATTTAAAATTTGGTAATCCGGATTGGCAGCAACTAGCCAAGGCATTTGGCTGGCATGGCCATCGAATTAATGATAGCGAAAACCTGCTTGGTGCACTCGAAGTCGCATTTCAAGAACAAGGACCGAGCCTAGTAACCTTGCCAATTGATTACCGTGAAAACGCAAAATTAACTAAACGTTTGGGTGATATTGCCTGTCCTATATAAGAATAATTATACAGCTCAATTAGCCATTGCCACTAAGAAGTGGCAACAGATTCCGACACAAAGTCTAGCCATTTTGTTCAATTTTGTACGAAATAATTTTTTCTGAATCTAATTGTTTTGATTCTTCTGGTGACTCTTTCGGCCGCGAAATATAATACCCTTGTACATAATCGACGCCCATTTCTTTAAGTAACTTTATCACTTCAACGCTTTCTACGTACTCGGCAATAGTCTTTTTACCAACCGAGTGTGCAATTTGTACAACCGAATTAACGATGGCTCGATCAATTTTATCGTGCAATACACCTTGAATAAAAATTCCATCAATTTTTATAAAATCCACTGGCAAGAATTTTAAATGTGAAAAAGAACAAAAACCTCGACCAAAATCATCTAGGGCAAATTGACAACCTAACATTCGCAAATGTTTAATTAAATGATTCGCTGCATCAAGATTAGCGATCGCTGAATTCTCAGTAATTTCAAACAGTAATTTTTTAGGGTCTACCTGAAAATCTGCTGTTATTTTTTTTACATAATTTGCTAACTCTCTATCTTCTAGGGATTGTGCAGACAAATTTATTGAAAGCGTCGTCGTGGCACCCTTGCGATTCAGGTCCGCTAAGCGACTGATTGAATTTCTAATCACCCACCTGTCTATTTCAACCATCATATTAAAACGTTCGGCAGTGGGTAAAAATGCATCCGGTGCAATCAATTTGCCACGTGAATCTTTAAGTCGAAGTAGTACTTCATTATGTCTAATGCTCGAATTTGGTGTTTCATTAATTAGTTTTACGAGTTGGCCAGTCTTTTCAGGTAAGGTATCGCAATCTAAAATATCGAGTGGCACTATAGGCTGATATAACAGTACAAATAAATTTTTCTCAAGCGCTTCTTTAAGCCGAACCGACCAACCTAGATCCTTATCCATTAATGCCTTTTCATCCGCTTGGCCGTCATATAAATGAATACTATTCCTGCCCTGCCCCTTTGCGATAAAACACGCCAAATCTGCATTGGCTAATGCCTCACCATGCGAATGAATTTCTTTAGATATCATCATTAAGCCTATGCTGACATTAATCACGTAAGACTTCCCTTGATAATAAAAATTTAATCTCTCCAGAGCAAGCCGATACATATTTGCTGCGGCTTCCGCTTGCTGCTCACTTACATTTCTTAATATAATTGCAAACTCATCGCCACCAATGCGTGCCAACGTATCGGATGATCTTAATCGTGTACTCAGTTGAGTTCCAATTTCAACCAATAGCTTATCGCCTGCAGCATGGCCAGCCGTATCATTTATATATTTAAAACGGTCCAAATCTAAATACAGCAAAGCACTTTGTTCGCTACTGCGTTTGATTCTAATGACCTCATTACGAAGCTGCTCTTCAAAATAATAGCGATTACTTAACTTAGTCAGCGAGTCATGAGTTGCTTGCCATTTAAGTTCTTCTTCAAGTAACTTTCGAACGGTAATGTCTCTAAATGCAACAACTGATCCTTCCAACTCACCATCAATATTAAGTGGAAATACAGTACACTCAACGGTAATATATTTTCCATCACTGTGTTTGAAATCTGTTTCTTTAGCTAATAATTGTTGCCCGGAACCGTATGCAATCTGTAAGGGACATTCATCAAAGGCAATAGTGTCACCATTTTCACTGGTACTGTGAAATAAGGAATAAGGCGATTTGCCTATTAATTTCTCACTTTTTTCATATCCTAAAATCGTTTTCGCAGCAGGATTAATAAAAGTTATTAAGCCTTTAGTGTTAACACCATAAACACCATCGCCAACAGAACTCAAAATACCTTCTAAACGTTTATGATCTTTTTCGATCGAAGACATTACTCTCTTCATTCGACTCATTGATGCAATTCGAGCAAGAAATAATTCATTTGCTTCATTTTTGAACATGCATTCTATTGCACCAGCATCTAATGAATCTTTAATCACTTTGTCGTGGTAGGTCCCAGTAATAATGGCACTCGAAATTCGATTTGTCTCAGGACTTTCTCTTAGTTGGGCACAAAGTTGATCGCCTGTTCCATCTGGAAGGAAATAGTCAATAATTGCGATATCATATTGACTTTCAATTGCCTTTTCATAACCTTCTTCAACACTGGCCGCAGTATCCGTTTCATAACCATTCGCACGTAGCAAGCGCCGGTAATTTACTCGCACCGTAGGTGAGTCGTCAACAAATAGAATTCTAATTTTTGATTTATGCTCTCGAGATGTGAAATCTGGATGAATACTTATAGTACTCGTTTTTTGTTGTATTTTTTTAAGCGTTTCGACACATTCCCGATAATCATCCCACACTACGAGTGCGGTCAAATTACGGTTCGTAACCCATTCTAATATTGCAGAATCTGCTTCATGCGCGAGCACAATAACACTTAAATTCTTATAAGCCGGCTCGCTTAACAAAGCAATAATTTCATCGGCATCCGGGTCAGTTTTTTCGGGCCAGCCTAGCACAACACTACTGTAAGTGAGCTCTTCATCTGCTTCGTTATCGAGGCATGTTAAGGCTTCGGTATAGCTTTTTAGAACTGTGACCTGTTCTGAATTTTTTTTAAAAAGCTTATGCGCTAAGTGGCGCAATGTAGCTGATAATTCAATTAAAAGGATGTGATGCACAATAACCCGAAACCCTGTCAAAAAATAAAACTTTATAATTTATTGCTTGCCATAGATTATATCGGCAGCATGAAAAAAAACGGTTGCAAATGAGCATAAAAATAACTAAAATTTTTAGAATATTTACTTAATAAATTTGTAGAATATGGCACCGCTAAGCCAAAGATACTTTAACGGTTTTATAGTTGATATAAAAGAAACAGAAAATAGTGTTAATACACTTATGAAAGTTAAGAGATTTCTCCCTTTACAGTTTAGCGGCAGCGTAGTTAAAACCTTTATAAATTACTGTGTGAGCATTATAAAAGTCGAATTAACTTAGCGTAAGATGCTGTTTTGACTAAGCAGAAATAGACATAAACATATTTGTAACTTCACATTGCTCTATACATTTGTTATAAAATGTTAACAGTATACTATCATAGAATACTGAAACTAAATCCTACATTGCGTCAAAAATTGTTGCAACTGTTTGCAATTTAAAAATATTTATAGCTAAAATCTCATAAGTGAGAAAGGCGATCCCGATGCGGGCCAATGCCATTAAATTAAAGATTCCTCATCTTTTTGTAGCCCGTAAGTAGTTGCCGTAGGCAACGTAATACGGGAAATTTCAACTCTTTCCCGCAGTACGCGTTCTTCGAACACTCCGTGCGGGCTACAAATATTTCATAACAAAACTTAAGTTAATGGCATTGCGATGCAGGCTAAAATTTTAATTGCCCAGTCTCTTGTTAACGACGGACTAGATTCCATTCACCGTCTATTTTTGACGCATAAATATTAATACCAACTGATTCGCCTTCGTCGTCACACATTCTTATTGCCGGCCCACCACTATCAGAACATAGTTGAACTACACGGTTGCCAGCTAAATGATTGAAATAGTAGCCATTTGCCTGTTCGAATTTAATATAACCTTCTTTCGCCATTTCACTCAAATACGAAAGCTCTTCATTAACAAGCATTTTAGATTCCCTTAATTCTTTATTATCCATCGATGCTTCTTCGTTAAGAACATATTCGTAAATTCCCATGACATCATCTGATTTGCCCTGTTCAAACGCATTCACCAATTTATTTTTTAGTAGCAGTATCTGCTCTTGCTCCACTTCCGGTAGGAAGTCAATTGTTTCGGCCTTACGCCACAGATCGCTACTTGGTACTTGCAAGCTAGTAAAATCAAATTTGTAATGCAAACTGAGGGGCGGATCCGACTCCAAATCCAACACTTCAATTTTCCATAGGCAATTACTTTCATCAGGCAGGTTCATACTGGTCATACCATGTAAGGAACAAGCATACAGAGGACTCATGCCTTCATTGACTATATTTGGGACGTTTTCTATTGATATACTAATGGAGTTTTCACCTGGCATTAACCAGTAGTGAATGTCATTACATGAAATCTGATTTTGTTCAGGGGTGAAATTATGAATCTCGACATCGTTGATAAACAATCGCCCAGTAAGTTGAGCATGATTTTTTGCTTGAAATCGATAAAAATGCAATTGCTCGTCAGACACATCTCTGACTTTTAGATCTAGTGTTTGCATGCCGTCCCTCATTCCTTTCATATAGTAGATCTTAATATCTAATGTATAAAACTAATAAACTTTGATCTCAAGAACCACATTTCTATATGTCAAAAATAATAAGGTTCTAATACAAGATTCAAGATTCAAGATTCAAGATTCAAGATTCAAGATTCAAAGACTCGCTTTTAGTAAGTCTATTCTACTAAAAAACTGTCATACTTCATAGGTGATTTTATGTCAAAATATCAACAAGTTAGTTAACTTATTTAATAGTGAGTCGATTTATTTTAGTTAGCCTAATGATTATAAAGCACTGTTCTTTAGACAAAGTAAAGACTAGTTTGATATATTAGAGTCATTCAAAATAATAAAAGTATTATGCTTATTCAATTGTGAGGTGCTTAACCCAAGTTGTAAACTTAGATTTACTATTATCACCATCAGACATTATCCACAAGCCGGCTACGTTTACCGGATTTTTGATATCGATAACAACACGATTGTAACCATCTTTACCTAAGATACTTTTTACACTCTTAATAACGATCGAACTATTATACGGACTTCGCCATTGACTATTAGGTAAGTGTTTTGCATCTACAAAATAATATACGATTTTGTCGGCAGGTACTTTTAAATGTTTTGCTGTTAGCTTAACCCAGCTGGGAGCAAAAAATGGCAAACTCGGTTTTTTTCCATGCAATAACAATCCTAGGCGAAAATAATTATCATCCCCAGATTTGCTGGCTTCTTGTTCTAAATTTTTAACAGCAATAGTGCCTAGTCTTTTCCACATGAATCGAATTTTTTTAATTTTTATTGGCATGTCAAAAGAATAAATCAAAGCGGATGAGGATTTATCTACAACCGCTTTAAATTCTGAACCATTAAAATGGTATACACTTGGCTTAATACCGTTAAATTTAATATGTTTTGTATTCTTTTCATTGATTATAATTTCCTGAGCAAATAAAGGGCTAAATCCAAAACCAATTAGACAAGTATATAACAATAATTTAACAACATTCACTAATCACCTCCACCATAACTCACCTCTTGAGACAGCAAAGATCTAGATTGGTTCATAATAGTTTAAATATGAGTAATTTAGAGAATATTCATTAGGTCAACTGAGAAATAGAATGCGAATAACAATTATCGAATAATATTTTTTTCTGTTGTTTTTAAAAACTCTGCGAATTCCTTAAGAGCCTTTTCTTCCTTTGCAAGCGATTCAATTTCTTTTATAGAATCCTCCAAACTATTGCCGCCCTTATACAATATACGATAGGCTTTTTTAACTTTAGAGATAGCTTCGCTACTAAACTGCGCCCTTTTAAGACCTTCAGTATTAATGCCTTTCGGTTTAGCCATATTTCCTGACACTAAAACATAGGGCGGCACATCTCTGTTAATAGCACTACCCATTGTCGAAAAACTATAAGATCCAATACGGACAAATTGGCTTACTAGTGTAAAACCACTTAAAATGGCGTAATCACCGATTATGACATGTCCTGCAAGTGATGCCGCATTTGAGAAAATCGTATGATTACCAACAATACAATCATGCGCAATATGTACATAGGCCATTATCCAATTGTCATTACCAATTTGGGTCGTACCGCCGCCATCACCCGTTCCTCTATTGATGCTAACATATTCGCGTATTAGATTATTATCGCCAAT
The DNA here is from genome assembly GCA_003233075.1 of Gammaproteobacteria bacterium. Lineage (GTDB taxonomy): Bacteria > Pseudomonadota > Gammaproteobacteria > SZUA-21 > SZUA-21 > SZUA-41. Next base: position 8,663 of record QIKQ01000313.1, on the reverse strand, counting down.
CACAAGCTTGGTGTTTTCACCATAAAATTTCTTATCTTGAGGATCGCCACCGACGGACGCAAATTGGTAAATTGAATTGTTTTTTCCTATTTGAGTAGGTCCACTAATAACAACATGGGGACCAATTTTTGTTCCCGATTCAATACTGACGTTGGCGTTAATGACAGTATACGCCCCAACTTCAATGTCGCTGGCCAATTCAGCTTTTGGATCGATGATTGCTGTTTGATGAATCACGCTTTGCGTGCCTGCTCCGCACACATTAAATCAGTACTCGCAACTAACTTGCCATCGACCTTTGCTTCGCCATGAAAAGTCCATATAGTACGTTTTCTTTTTGTACAAGTAACCGTAATGACCAATTGATCTCCTGGTAATACCGGCCGTTTAAATCTGGCCTTATCAATACCAACTAAATAGTACAAGCTATTTTCGTCTGGCTTATTCTCACCCGTTTTAAAAGCTAATATACCTGTAGCTTGCGCTATCGCTTCGATGATTAACACACCCGGCATAACCGGCTGCTGAGGGAAGTGCCCTGGAAAAAAAGGCTCATTAATTGTTACATTCTTGACTGCCGTCAGACTTTCGCCCGGCGTAAAATCAAGCACCTTATCGATTAATAAAAATGGATATCGATGCGGCAAGTATTCGAGTACTTGAGTAATATCCATCGTATTTTCTGACATCTTTACACCTGCTGTTTTGTTATTTAATAGACAAGGAAGCTCTAATTAAATTAAAGGTCCCTGCGGTAAAGAAAGTATCGCCAAAATTGATCGCTGTACGCGATTGATTTTGTGAGCCAAGCTAAAACCATGTTTTTGCTTGGCGTGCTCTGACATTTCACGAATGCATTGTTCAATGATTGCCTAATAAAAGATTGCATAATATTAGTAATAATGCATAACAAGAATAGTCTATTTATCGCCATCTTGGTTACTATTTCTCTGACTATTTTTAATTTCTTTTTCTAATTGTTTAACTCTCTTACTTAATTCATCCAGTTTTCGTAAACGAGCATTATTTTTATTCCAAGTTTTTTTATCTTGCACTGGCGTACCGGAAGAGTACTGTCCCGGGTTTTTGATTGACTGACTAACCAAAGACATTGCCAATATTTCAACTTGATCAGTAATTTCTAAGTGGCCTAAAATGACCGAACCACCGCCAATGCCACAATGCTTGCCTATAACCGCACTACCTGCAATACCAACGCATCCTGCTATCGCCGTGTGTGCGCCGATTTTAACATTATGCGCAATTTGAATTTGATTATCGAGCTTAACACCTTGTTCTATTATTGTATTCTCAAGCGCGCCTCTATCAATTGTCGTATTCGCGCCAATCTCAACATCATCCGCAATAAGGACTGAACCAAGTTGAGGTACTTTAAACCACACGCCCCTATCATTCGCAATTCCAAAACCATCACTGCCAACAACAACCCCAGGATGGAGTAAAACCCGACTGCCAAGCTTTACATCGTGGCAAAGAACTACATTCGCAAGCAAACGCACATCGTCTCCTAGAGAAACATTTTTCTCTATGACACAACCAGGGCCAATGTAACAATTTTTTCCCATAGTGACATTTTCGCTAATCGTGACGTTTGCAGCAATACTTACTGAGTTATCGAATTGACTGGATTGATGTATTTGCGCGGATTTATGAATTTCTGAAGCCGGATCTGGGCTTGTATTTAACACAGTGGCGACTTTCGCATAAGCTAAGTATACATTTTCAACGCGGAGAATATTGCCTGAATAATTCTGGCTTTCACTTAAATCAAGAATTACAGCGGAAGCTTTGCTATCTGCCAGAAAATGTTGGTACTTTGAATTGGATAAAAATGAGATAGTCCCTGGTATTGCATCTTGTAAGCTTGCAACACCAGTTATATCACAATCCGGATCTCCATGAAGTTGAGCACCAATAAATTGTGCTATTTCGTGAAGTTTCATTCGTACTAAGTTAATCAAATAGAAATAATAGCGTCTGCCTACTATTTCATTTCCGCAATTACTTTTTTAGTAATATCAACCGTCTGGTCATAATAAAAAACACCATTACTGACTAAGACTAATGTGTATTTTCCTTTTTTAGCAACAGAGGCTACCGCCTTTTTAACTTTCGCGTGTAATTTTCGCAATTCTGAATTTCGACGAATTGTAACATCTTCTCGTAAGTCTTCCTGCAACCGCTTAATCTTACGTTTGTCTTTACGAATATTTAATTCAATTTTACGAATTTTGTCACGAGTCATAGTCACTCCGTCACTTGAAAGCTTATTTTCTTTTTCTCGAACTTTTTTTCGTAATTGAATGATCGTTTTTTCTCGTTCCGCAAACTGTTTTTTAAGTCGCTTGTTAGCCGCTTGCGCTAAAGGAGAATTTTTTAGAATTTTATTGAAATCAAATACCGCAACTTTTGCAAATGCAGCAGATGTGAAACAAGCTAGTACTACGCTTAGTAATAAACCTTTAATAATTTTTCTTTGTTTATACATAACTCACCTAATTAATAATTTTAATTTAGAAAAAAGTCCCGCCTAGTGAAAATTGTACGCTTTCAGTGTCATCTCCTGGTTTTTCCTCTATCGGTGCTGCAAAACTTAACGATAATGGTCCAATGGGCGAAATCCAGATCATTGAGATGCCAGCTGATGAGCGTAATTCATTTTCATCAAATGCATCTGCGTTCGCAAATACATTACCAAAGTCTAAAAAGGCACTCACCCGAAACGCTTTACTTTCTTTGTTAAAAGGAGGTGGGAAAATTAATTCGAATGAACCTGCCACCTTTAAAGCGCCACCAATCGGATTATTTCTACTGTCTCTCGGACCCAAGGTGTTGGTTTTATAACCTCTAACCGATTTTACACCACCGGCAAAAAAGTTTTCATAAAAAGGCAACGCAGTCGTTTCACCTGTCGCTTCACCGTAAGCTAGGTCACCTTTGAGTGAAAGAGTAAATCGTTTTGATACTTTGACGAATCGTTGTTGTTTGTATCTTACTTTATAAAATTCCAAATCACCACCAGGTACCGCTGATTCGACTGTAATTCTGTGAAGTACACCACGGTCAGCAAATATGGCTTTATTACGCGTATCGTGCGACCAACCCAAGGAAACAACAATCGTATCGTTTTCCGCACCATTCGCCGCAACGAAATTTGTCACCTCTGTTGGCGAGGTTGTAGTGGTAATAATTTTTAGTTTTTTACCGCCAACACTAAACCTCAGTCGATTGAATTCCGACAAAGGAATGCCGTAATTAATGTTGAGCGATGTTACATCAGTTCGATAGTTAGATAAATTTGCCTGAGACGCATCGGTTTTTTGAGAACCAAAAGTAAAGCCACGGCTTACACCATCTTGCGTGTAATACGGATTAACATAGCTTATTCTATATCCTTGATTAATATCACTGGTGTTAATTGAAAAGGCCACTTTCCTACCTGTACCCAAAAAGTTATCTTGTTCAACACTGGTTTGTAATATTACGCCACTGGTTTCTGAGAAACCAATACTGGCTAAGAAATTACCCCCTGGTTTTTCCTTAACTTTAAAAATAATATCAATTTGGTCATTAGAACCAACAACCGCTTTCTTTTTAACCGTCACTTCTGTGAAAAAACCTAAGCGCTGCAATCGAATTTTAGAGCGCTGAACCTTTTTAGCGTTATACCAAGTACCCTCCATCTGCCTTAACTCACGACGTAAAACCAAATCACTGGTTCGCAAGTTTCCAATCATTAAAATTCGACGTACATAGACTCGGCGACCTGGATCTATAAATAATGTAATTTTAACCGTGTTTTTCTTTTTGTTTAAATTTGGCACTGCTTTGGTGTGAGCATTAGCATAACCTTCGTTCGCCAGATGTTCTTTTATTTTTTTAATACTGCTCGTTATTTCTTTTCGAGAATAAATGCCACCCTTAGTAAAGGTGACCATGTCATTAATATCCGCTTTGCTAATACTAAATCTACCCGCAATTTTGATTGATTGAATTCTGTATTGCGGACCTTCTCTTAAATTTACCGTAATGTATATTTCTTTTTTATCAGGAGAAATAGATACTTGAGTTGACGTAATTCTAAATTCTAAGTAGCCATTGTCATGATAAAATGATCTAAGTTTTTCTAAATCTCCACCTAATTTTTGTTTAGAATATTGATCTTTTTTAGAGTAAAAGGTCAGAGCTCCAGGAGTTCTTAAGGTGAATTTTTTGAGAAGTTTTTTAATTTTAAACTTAGTGACACCCACTAAATTAATTTTTTTAATTTTTGCCGCCCGACCCTCTGAGATGGTAATTTCAACAGTGACCCTATTGCGAGGCATTGGCGTAACAATTGACTTAATCTTTACACCGTATTTGCCTTCACTAAAATAAATCCGACGCAATTCTTGCTCGATCTTATCCAATAAAGATTTATTAAATACGTGGCCTTCAACAAAACCTAATTTCTTAAAGTTTTCTTTTAACAATTCGTCTTCAATAGATTTATTTCCAATTACTTTCACATTCGCCAAGGACGGTCGCTCAGTAACAATAATCACCAAGACAGTTGCTTCGTGTTCGAATTTTACATCCTTAAAAAAACCAGTTTTGTAGAGTGCACGAACAGATCGAGCACTCTTTTTTTGATTAAATTTTTGACCCACCTTGACAGGCAAGTAATTAAATACCGTACCCGCGGATATGCGCTGTAGTCCTTCAATACGAATATCACTTATTTTGAACGCCTTAAACGCCCAAAGCTGGCAAGAAACCCCTAATAATAGTGCAAAAAACAAGCATCTTTTCATTATTTTTCCAATAAAAACAAAATTTTAGTAATATTATCCCAATAGTCTCTCAAAATCATTATAAAATGCGAGGAACATTAACGCTATCAATAATATCGCTCCGAGCATATTTCCATAAGCGCGTATTTCATCTGAGGCCGGAGAACCCTTGACCGCTTCAATTAACAAGTATACTAAATGTCCACCATCAAGTATCGGAATCGGCAGTAAATTAATGACGCCCAAACTAATACTTATAACAGCCAGAAATCGCAGAAAAAATGACCAACCGTATTTAGCTGACTTTCCGGAGTACTCGGCTATTGTAATCAATCCGCTTACATTTTTACGTGACGCCTCTCCCGTTATCATTTTTCCAAATACTTTAAGCATTAATATGGATAACTTATAAGTTTCAGCAACACTCTTATTCATCGACTCTAAAAAGCCATATTTTACAATAACAGCTTCGATATAGTCATTGACTGGACTTACGCCTATAAAACCTTGCGCCTGCGAACCTTCACCGATTAGCATCGGTTTTAAACTAATCGTTTTCACTTGCACATTATTTGTCTGCAAGGATGTCCTATTAATTTTTAGGCTAATATCAAATTCCGGTAATTTACCTACCACGTTTGCAAAATATCCCCAACTGTAGCTTGGCACAGTAGTCGTAAATAATGACGCTTGGTTTAATGAAAACATTAAGCTCATTGGTGAGTTTATTACAGCATGACTACTCACAATCCAGGGCAATGCCTTATTAGGATTAACAAACATCACTTCGGAAATACGATCATTCACCAATAAGTCAGCCTTAGACGAAGGCGAGTTAGCAAATTGTTTTGAAATCACATTATGATCATAATGCATCCAAGATACGCTGTTGGCTAAACTGAAGGACGAACTCATAAAACTTCTAAGCATATTAGTTTGCAGATACAAACCTAACCTATAATTTGTTTGGATTTCCCGATTAAACACCAAGCTTTGCACAACAGCTGGTTGCCATCTAACGAAACCCATCGCCTTTCTAAATTCTTTTGGGTCAATATCAGTTTGTGCATTTTCAAAATTAATAGTTCGTTTCAGCTTATTTTGTTTGGCGTCTAATACATCTACGACTAATTTATGATTGGAAAAAAAGGCTGAGAACAAGGCGCTGTCAACTTCGGCCCAACTCTGAACAGATTCATTATTGACTTTTAGAATTAAATCGCCAGCTTGAAATCCCGCTTTATAGGCATAGGTGCCGTGAATTGCATTGGTCACGTAGGGTTTTCTGCCGTCTATGCCAGACATATATAATATGCTGAAAGCAAATACCGCAAAAATTAAATTTGCTAAAGGGCCTGCGAGTACAATTGCAGTACGCGCTTTAATTGATTTACTCGAAAATGCTTGGTGCTTATTTTCATCCGTGATTTCCTCTTGGCTGCCTTCACCCAGCATTTTGACATAACCGCCAAGGGGTATCGCTGAAAGGGCATACTCAACCCCGTCCTTTTTGGAGGTATAAGACCATATCACTTTACCAAAACCAAGTGAGAAACGTAAAACCTTGACTCCCACTTTTCGCGCTACCCAAAAATGACCATATTCATGAATGGTCACCAAGATACTCAAAGAAACAATGAGCGCAACAGTGTAGTATAAAATATCTATAAATTACTCACTTGGGTTGTAAAAGATTCGTTTGCTAAAATTCTTGCTTGTCTATCCGCTTCTAAAATAGATTCAAGCGAGCTTACTTGTTGCCAATCTGATTGCGCTTGCACATAGGCAATTACTCGGCTTATGTCAGTGTATGCAATCTGCTGATCTAAAAACAGAGTTACCGCTATTTCATTTGCAGCGTTCAAACTAATCGTCGCTGTCCCGCCTTTGTTTATAGCATCAATTGCTAATTGTAAACAAGGAAAGCGTTGAAAATCGGGGGCCAGGAAATCAAACTGTGCTAATTCTACAAAATCGAGTCGCTTAACACCCGATTCGATTCGATCTGGCCATGCCATGGCATGTGCAATTGGTGTGCGCATATCGGGATTGCCCAATTGCGCTAGAACCGAGCCATCTATATATTGAACCATTGAATGAATCACACTTTGAGGATGCACTACCACTTCGATTTTACTGGTGTCTGTCGCAAACAAATAGCAGGCCTCAATCACCTCTAATCCCTTATTCATCATGGTTGCGGAATCAACTGATATCTTTCGACCCATTTTCCAATTTGGGTGATTGCAAGCCTGCTCTGGCGTTTTTAACTTTAGTTCATCAAGAGGCGTTTTTAAAAATGGCCCGCCAGAACCTGTCAAAATTATTTTCTCAACCCCTTGTCGATTAGGCTCAATACCGTTGAGCGAGCATGGCATGCTTTGAAAAATGGCATTATGTTCACTGTCAATTGGCAACAATTCAGCGCCTGAGTCTTTCACTGTATTGATGAGTAACTCACCGGACATCACTAAGGACTCTTTATTAGCAAGTAATATTCTTTTACCACTTTTTGCCGCAGCCAGCGTCGGCAATAAACCAGCGGCGCCAACAATAGCCGCCATGACATAGTCAACTTCAGAATCCGAGCTCACTTGTTCCAAGCCTTCAACGCCAATTAACACTTTCGTTTTTGATTTTTCCGCGGACAATCTTTCCTGTAGTCGCTTTGCCGCTACTTCATTGACCAGCACCGCGTAATCTGGTTCAAATTCTTTTATTTGGGAATAGAGTCGATCTACTGATTGATTGGCCGTTAAGGCGTAAACATTAAATTTATCGTTGTGACGCCTAACAACATCCAAGGTGCTTTCACCAATAGATCCAGTCGAACCTAAAAGTGTTAGCTGTTTCATTTTAACCAACCGAACCAGACACTGGCCAGCACAAATAAGGGGACCGCTGCAGTCCAACTATCAATACGATCTAGTATGCCGCCATGGCCAGGTAAAATATTGCCACTGTCTTTGTAACCACTGTGCCGTTTAATCATACTTTCAAATAAATCGCCAATAACGGAAACGGGCACTAGTAAGGCGCAGACAAGCAAAAATGTGAATACATGTTCAGATTTTATGTCTAACCAATACAGGCCAATAACGGCATAAAGACTGCAAACTATCACCGCGCCCAATACCCCTTCCCAACTTTTACCAGGGCTCACTTTGGGGGCCAGCTTACGCTTGCCATACTGACGACCCGCAAAATAGGCGCCACTATCAGCAACCCAGACAAATAACATAATAAAAAGCAACCAAGAGGGTCCTACAAGATGAAGCTTAACCATGCCTAGCCAGCAAGGCAACAAAACTAAAATGCCGGCAAAAGATTTTACTATTTGATTACTTACGTTTATTTCTGAACCTAGCGGATAAAGGCTAATCCAAAGCAAGGCCAGCAGCCACCATATTGCCGATGCCACTAGAAGATGAATCCAATTTGTATCCACGGCCAAGGCGTGCCAAGCTAACCAAATAAAGACAGCTAACAAAGCACAATACAAAAGCCGAATTAATGGCATCTTGATGCCAATGAGTTTCGTCCACTCCCAAGCGCCAATTAAGATCATTCCAGCTAGTGCTATGGCCATTATTTCTGGATTGGCATAATAAATCGCAGCAATAAAGCTAAAACCTAAAATTACTCCTGTGATGATTCTCTGTTTTAGCATTAAGACCTCTCTTGTAATCCTCGCAAAACTAAATTGTTATTGGCTGATGCCGATACTGCCAACATTACTTAAGGGCAGCTCTAATTGTGTCTATTTGCACGTTGGCGGTGTTGTCGAACTTTTTAAAATGCGGGGTCGCGCAGCGATAAACTGCGTGTAAACTGCGCTTTTAAAAAGTTCTCCGCCTTGCCAGCGCACAA
>QIKQ01000296.1 GCA_003233075.1 Gammaproteobacteria bacterium | reverse complement strand
GGTTTCCCAGACCACCTGCTAGAATAACGACCTGCATAAATATAAGACTCCATTATTGATTAACTTAAAGGATAAAATTTATTAAGAAAACTATTTATTCTTGGGATTGCTCATAAGCGGCATTGTATACTGAAAATGTTTTCTGTGTCATTTGTTCAATGCTACAATTATCTATTACCCACTGCCTCGCTTTAGCTCCAATGCGAGCACGACTATTTTGATTTAGTAATAGAGACTCCAGCGCTTTTTCTAGGGCGTTAGTGTCTCCAGGCGAGATAAGAATGCCCCTTTCACCGTTATTGATCATTTTTGCTGTGCCGCCGACATCACCTGCAACCATGGGCAAGCCCGTCGACATGCCTTCAATCATAGTAAAACTGAAGCTGTCCTTGTAAGAAGGTGCAACCAAAATGTCCATTGCGGCGAAAACTTTGGGAATTTCAGTGGTATGCACATTGGTAATGAGCACTGCCTTTTCCATGCCATAGCCAGAGATGACTTTCTTTAATTTGTTTAGATAAAAATCGTAGCCGAGTGGCGCATCACCAATAATTAGAAACCGGCAGTTCGGGTGTTTTTGATATAATTTTCCAGCCACCTGGAGGAAATCCAGTTGTCCTTTGACTGGGTGAATACGGCCAACCATGCCTAAAAGAAAGATATCGGTAGAACCGAAAAAGTGAGATTTCATTTTATTATCATAAAGATCTTTATTAAATAACTGTGTACTCACGCCATGATGAATGACAGAGACTGGAGGACCTTTTCTACCCCAGTCTACGATAGGGATTAGTGCATCTGAATCGACAATAATAGCATTTGAACGTTTCAGAATTCGTTTATCTATCCACGGGTAGACTCTCCCTCTAAACGACTTTTTTTCGAAATTGGTCCAGCCAAAAAAAGATAAGACGGAAGCGCAACCAATTAACTTGGCTACACCAACTGCTATTAGATTAGCGCGGTGATCAATTGAATGAATCACATCTGTTTGGTATTCTTTAGCTAGGCGGCGCACAATAAAAAAATCTTTTAGAGAAAATGGGTTGGTTATTGGTATCGAGACGTACTCTAATTTACGTCTTTCAAGTTCTTGCAGCCAAGGTGTATCCAGAGTTCGCGGGTCAGTAATGCAAACTAATTTGTATTCGCAGAGATCGGGATTCATTTTCTCCAGAAGTGTTAGTAAATAACGTTCGCCGCCAGTTATGTCGGTAATGCCCCTGCAACCTCGAACAAACAGGACTTTTAGTTTTTTATTGGCCATGTTTTCCTAATAGAAGATTTTGAATAGTAAGTTAATCATTTTAAGTAAAATTTAGTGCCTCTAAACAATTAAATTTTTTCTTTACTTTGAATTTCTTTTACCATTGAAATAAATTTAAATCGATATCTTTAAGACGTAAGATAACGATTTTGATTTCGCAAATGATAGTTTAGCTTAGAAATTCAACTCAGTATTGTTTGACCTCTGTATTATTACATTAGTCCTGCCTCATTTCTACTTTTCTGTACAGCGTATATAGTTAAATTGTAGATATCGAACTTTATCGAGCATTACTTACATGTATCAAAGTCATTTGTTTATTCAGTTTTCAATTATTTTAAGTTTCGGGTCTGCTAGGGGGTTTATTGGCTTAGGTTCGACCTCTATGGCCTTAGCTGTTGCTTGAAGTGTCGGGTGTGAGTAGTTGACTTAATCTTCACAAGTAACTAAAAATTATAAGCTGTCGACGTTAAAAATTCGTTCGTGGTTTCGAAATATATCGGCTTAGATGCTTTGATAATGGACAAAAAAATGATAGCTGTACAAATATCTTCTAATACAGGATACTGCGTGCCTTAAATACAGCCATTGAAAGCGCTTTCCTTGTATACAAACTAATACAGACATTGGATAGAAAATTAGGATTAGCATTGTAGATACGGCTTAAGCGGGGTATAAAGAAGGTTGATTTTCAGAGCCTCATGATTTTCATCACCTCACAATGAAGTTAATATTGAGCCGCTTATCTTAAATTATTAGCCGAAGATAAAGAGCCCAGGAAAAAACCTTACTATTCAAATATATAATCATTTTTCTCAAGACTGGAGACTAAGTCTTAGCGATTTGGTGCTTAGCATTTAAGCCCGCTAAAGAAGATAGGTGCATGAAGCCGAAGCCTTGTCGATGGTTTTAATCAAGGATTTACTCAAAGCCGCGGCGTGGGCAAAGGTGTATGACCCGGCAGCAAATGAATACGCAAAAGCGGAAATGAATGAAAAAATGGCTTAATAGTAAGCGAGTAATTTTGTCAGATTCACAATATGAAGTTTTGCATGGAGCTGATGCGATGTTATTGTTAACTGAGTGAGGGTTGTTCCGAAATTCTGATTTTGATCAAATTGCAGCCAGGCTAACGCAAGTGGTTATTTTTGACGGACACAAGTAGTGTAATTCCAATATAGATTGGAAGAACTTGCTTGTATATATTATGGTATAGACCGATAACTAGGAGTAGGTGTTGCATTTAAAAAAACGAATTTTAGTAACGGGAGGTGCTGGGTTTCTAGGCTCACACTTGTGTGAGCGATTATTGGAAAAGGGCAATGATGTACTCTGTCTCGATAATTATTTTACGGGTACAAAAGAAAATGTCGAACATTTAATTTCAAATTCTAATTTTGAATTGTTGCGTCACGACGTCACCTTTCCTTTGTATGTTGAAGTTGACGAAATCTATAATCTTGCTTGCCCTGCATCGCCGATACATTATCAATATGATCCAGTGCAAACGACTAAAACTGCGGTACATGGTGCAATTAACATGCTGGGCTTGGCAAAACGTACCAAAGCAACAATCATGCAGGCATCCACCAGTGAAGTCTACGGCGATCCGCAAGTGCATCCGCAAACTGAAGATTATTGGGGGCATGTAAATCCTATCGGAACTAGGTCCTGTTATGATGAAGGTAAGCGTTGCGCGGAAACATTGTTTTTCGATTACTTTCGTCAACATAGATTGAAAATAAAGGTTGCAAGAATTTTTAATACCTATGGGCCAAACATGCATCCGAATGATGGTAGAGTTGTTTCTAACTTTATTATGCAAGCTTTAAAAGATGAAGGCATTACCATTTATGGAGATGGCAGCCAATCTCGGTCGTTTTGTTATGTGAGTGATATGGTTGAAGGTTTTATACGACTGATGGAATCGCCTGATGATGTCATTGGTCCTATGAATTTAGGCAATCCAGGAGAGTTTACAATCAAGGAGCTTGCCGAAAAAATAATTGAGTTGACTAACTCGAAATCTAAACTAATTTACAAGCCCTTACCTGAAGATGACCCTACCCAGAGGCAACCTGATATTACTTTCGCCAAGCAAAAACTAGACTGGGAACCTCATGTTAAATTGGAGGCAGGTTTGGTTAAGACGATTAAGTATTTTAAAAATTTTATGTGAATGGCCAGCTGAAATTTGTTAGTTGATCCATCCAGTAATTGAAAGACAGTGCCTAGGTTTATATACTTAGTTTTTCTTTATTTCGACTAAGCTAAGTTTAAAAAATTGTTAAAAAAATTAAGATTTACGGAGAGGTGAGCCAATGAGTAAAAAAATAGCGCTGATAACAGGCATCACAGGTCAAGATGGAGCTTATTTGGCTAAATTTTTACTAGCGAAAAACTATATCGTGCATGGAATTAAAAGGCGCTCTTCACTTTTTAATACAGACCGTATAGATGATTTGTATCAGGATCCCCATGCTGAAGACCAACGATTTATTCTTCATTACGGCGATTTGACAGATACTAGCAATCTAGTGCGCATAATTCAGGAATGCCAGCCGGATGAAATATATAATTTAGGCGCCCAAAGTCACGTTGCTGTTTCATTTGAAGCGCCAGAGTATACAGCGGATGTGGTCGGCATAGGCACCTTAAGAATTTTAGAGGCTATTCGTATTTTAGGACTTGAAAAGAAAACTAAATTTTACCAGGCATCAACTTCTGAATTATTTGGTAAGGTGTTAGAGACACCCCAAACCGAGTCAACGCCTTTTTATCCTCGCTCGCCCTACGCGGTTGCCAAGCAATATGCCTATTGGATTACAGTAAACTATAGAGAGGCGTATGGGATTTATGCTTGTAATGGGATTCTATTTAATCACGAATCACCTTTGCGTGGAGAGACCTTTGTCACCAGAAAAATAACGAGAGCATTAAGCCGAATACTAGTCGGTCTGCAAGATTGTTTGTATTTAGGTAATATGAATGCGCTGAGAGATTGGGGGCATGCGCAAGACTATGTAGAAATGCAATGGTTAATGTTGCAACAGGATGAGCCAGAGGATTTTGTAATTGCGACTGGTCATCAATATTCGGTTAGGCAGTTCGTAGAACTAGCGGCCGAAAAATTGGGGTTTTCTCTGGAATGGCGAGGTAGCGCGGAAGATGAAATTGGCGTAATAAAAGATATTTTTGCTAAAGATCAAACAGCCTCTAAGATTGGTGATGAAATTGTTCGGGTGGATAAACGTTATTATCGTCCGACAGAGGTAGAAACATTGCTAGGAGACCCAACTCGCGCAAAAGAAAAGCTTGGCTGGGTTCCTAAGATACCGTTTGATGAGTTAGTTGCGCAGATGGTGGCAGAAGACCTCAATATAGCAAAACGTGATTCACTAGTGCAAAAAAGCGGTTTTAAAACATTTTCTTATCATGAATAAAGTGAAGATGTTGGCATGAGTACAATTTCTAATTCTAGCTTAGCAAAAACGACTACATTTTATATCGCTGGCCACAGAGGCATGGTTGGTTCTGCCATTATCAGAAAATTAAAGTCGCAGGCGTATAATAATATTATAACTCGGTCAAGTTCCGAATTAGATTTAACGGATCAAGCAGCGACGAGAAAGTTTTTTGCATCTGAAAAAATAGACTATGTAGTACTTGCGGCGGCTAAAGTCGGCGGAATTCACTCGAACAATCAATATCGTGCTGAATTTATTTACCAAAACTTAATGATTGAATGCAATGTAATACATGAATCTTATCGAGCTGGTGTGGGTAAATTATTGTTCTTAGGTAGCTCCTGTATATATCCAAAATTAGCTCAACAACCGATGCGAGAAGAAGCATTGTTGTCAGGAAAATTGGAGCAGACCAATGAACCTTATGCGGTCGCCAAAATAGCTGGAATTAAAATGTGTGAGTCGTATAATTCTCAATACGGAATGGATTATCGATCGGTCATGCCTACTAATTTATATGGTACAAATGATAATTTTCATCCGCTTAATAGCCACGTGATACCCGCTCTATTAAGACGATTTGATCAAGCAAAAACTGATAATTTGCCTTCAATCGAAATATGGGGAAGTGGTAAGCCGCGACGAGAATTTCTTCACGTTGATGATATGGCATCTGCAAGTCTTCACGTCATGATGCTTGCAAAAGACAAGTATGAATCTCACGTTGATCCTATGTTATCGCATATAAATATAGGCTCAGGCAGGGATATTACTATCAAGCAACTTGCAGAATTAATTGCTAAGGTTACTGGTTTTAGTGGCCGAATTGAGTTCGACGCGAATAAGCCGGACGGTGCACCAAGGAAGTTGATGGATGTAGAGCTTTTAAAAAATTTAGGTTGGACTCCATCCATTGAATTATTTGAAGGCTTGCAGCAGACATACGAATGGTATAAGACTTGTAATCAGTCTTTACTGCGTCAATAAATGACACAGTGTTGGCTTGAAGCTAACGCTGCTAAATTTGTTTTTTGGCAAGCACCGGTCTACGCTGCGTTAGTAGTCTTTCTGTTTATAAATTGTGTATGAATTTACGATGAAATCGTGCTTTGAGCATCAGGAGTTGAGCAAAAAACTTCGCGCATCATTGCTATTAAACGCAAAGTACGAGGGTCTCCAACTCGATAATAAACACGATTGGCATCTTTTCGAGAAGATAATATTCCCTTATCTCTTAGGATTGCTAGATGTTGGGAAATATTGCTTTGAGAAGTTCCTACGTATTGAACTATGTCTTGTACACTGACTTCGCGCTCGCCTAGCGTGCAAAGTATTTTTAACCGCAAGGGATGGGACATAGCTTTAAGCGACCGTGAAGCACGCTCTATATCGTCATCCTGGGTCATGAGGAGTTCGGCACTTACACTCATAACACGCACCTATTCTATAATTATTGGTTTACGCAGCTCCCCAATTAAAACGGGTTAAACAATTTAAAGAAGATGCTGCCCTTTATAAGAGGAACATTATACAATAATAAGGTGTTTGTGAACCCCCTTTTTACATTTAGGGCTACATTTGGTGCAAAAGTATTAGATTTTGACGTAATTAAGCTATTACGTGTATTTTTTGTGCCATTAAGTTAGAATGTGTCTAATTTATTTAGCCTAATACTTAACAACGTTGACAGATAAGTTACGGAAATTATAGAAAATATGTCAGATCGATCAAGACCTTTTATTCTCACGGTATTAGATGGTTGGGGTTATAGCGAGAACACCTACTTTAATGCAATACAGGCCGCCAATAAACCTAACTGGGATAAATTACATCAGAAGTACGCCAGCACCCTAATTGGCACTTCAGGCGCTGCTGTTGGCTTACCTGGCGATCAGATGGGTAATTCGGAGGTTGGTCACTTAAATTTAGGCTCGGGTCGAGTTGTATATCAAGAATTTACACGTGTGAGTAGAGCGATCCGGACGGGTTCGTTTTTCAGTAACAAGGTATTAACCAACGCTGTTGATCAAGCGCTGGAATCAGGTAGCGCTATTCACATTCTAGGCTTGTTATCGCCTGGCGGCGTGCACAGCCATGAAGAACATATTCATGCGATGGCACAATTAGCAATTGAAAAAGGCGTTAAGCAAGTTTATATGCATGCTTTTTTAGATGGGCGTGATACGCCACCCAAAAGCGCATTAACTTCTATTCGAATGATGGAAGATAAATTTACGGCGTTAGGGTGCGGTCGAATTGCATCTATTATAGGACGTTATTATTCGATGGATCGGGATCGGCGTTGGCAAAGAGTTCAATCTGCCTACGATTTAATGGTTGATGGTAAAGGCGAATTTACCGCCTCTAGTGCGGAAGAAGCATTGCAGCAAGCCTATGATCGCGATGAGTCTGACGAGTTTGTTAAGGCAACATCGATTGTTCCCAAGGGCGAATCAGCGGTTAAGATTAGCGATGGCGATATCGTTGTTTTTATGAATTATCGATCGGATCGGGCGAGGCAAATATCAAGACCCTTTATTGAAACTGAGTTTGATGGTTTTAGGCGAAATAGAATTCCAGAAATAGGAACTTATGTCAGCTTAACGGAATACAGTCAAGAGTTTGAAATACCGGTCGCATTTCCTCCAGATCGGATGCGCAATGTGTTCGGCGAAGTATTGGCAAATTTAGGTTTGCGACAACTGCGAATTGCCGAAACCGAAAAATATGCGCATGTTACTTTCTTTTTTAATGGCGGCGAAGAAGAACCTTTTGAGGGCGAGGATCGAATCTTAATTCAATCGCCCCAGGTCGCGACCTATGATTTGCAACCAGAAATGTGCGCGCCTGAAATGACAGAAAAAATGATTAAAGCAATCGAATCTGATAAGTACGATGTCATTATCAGCAATTTTGCCAATCCAGATATGGTTGGTCACACCGGAAATTTTGCTGCGACAGTGCAGGCAATTGAAGCTTTGGATGTCTGCTTAGGTAAGTTGTACACAGTGGTAAAAGCGAAAGGCGCACATTGGATTATTACCGCTGATCACGGCAATGCAGAAAAAATGCGAGGTGATGGTACCGGCCAAGCACATACTGCGCATACCACCAATCCCGTACCTTTAATCTATGTGGGTGACGAAGATACTCAATTAACTGACAATGGCATTCTTGCTGATATTATTCCTACTATGATGGAATTGATGGGTCTTGAGAAACCGCCAGAGATGACAGGTCGTTCATTAATCGCACCTGATACCGTGGAATAAATTCCAAACCGTGTTTTTACCGCATTATAATGTAGCCCGCCAGCAGCGTTTGAAGCAATCCACCAAAGTGTCCTGAGCGAGCACAGCTTGCGAAGTGATCTCCCAACCTTTCCCGTCATTGCGAAAACGCGTAGCGTTTGAAGCAATTTCGAAAGTTCAATTATTTATTTCATAAAATGGCTTGTGCAAAACCAGGGAGATTGCTTCGTTGTGTTCTGCGAACACAGCTCGCGACTCGCTTAGCGAGGGCTCGTTCAGTCGGGCTACCAAAATAATGCAAAGTGTGCCAGCATAGCGTTATGAGACATAAGCGCCGCTACGTTAAAGCAGTTATATTTTGTTTTTGCCTGTGTCTAGGCTTGTGCGCTAATGGTTTTGCAAGCAGCGAAAAGAATAATAAGAAGCGCAAACTTTATAAATTAAAATCCGAAATCAAGAAATTAGAAAAATCTTTAGCGAGTATATATCAGCGTAAAGATTTTGAACGCAGTGCGCTAAGAAAAGTAGACAAGCTGATTGCTGATATTGAGCAAAAACTTCGAAAAATAAGCAAACAAGGTATTAGTCTTGACCATCAAATAAGTCAACTTGAGCGTCAGAAATTAAGGTTCAGCCAGCAAATCGTCAAGAGTCGGCGTGAGGTACAAAAAGAACTGCTTAATGATTTTGTCTATGGTAAAGAATCGACGTTGCGTTTGATTTTAAGCTCTCGAGAAGTTTCAAAAATAAAGCGAGGTTTAGTTTATCAAGAATACATTAACCAAGCTAGATTTAAAAAACATCAAATGATTCAAACGAAAATAATAAAGATTGATGCCATTAATGA
This sequence comes from Gammaproteobacteria bacterium, assembly GCA_003233075.1. GTDB lineage: Bacteria > Pseudomonadota > Gammaproteobacteria > SZUA-21 > SZUA-21 > SZUA-41. The sequence continues at coordinate 5,181 of QIKQ01000296.1, read as the reverse complement.
AGTCATTACCCGGCAGCAAGTTCAGGCAAATTTATTACGTCGCCAACACGCAGACAACAAGGCTTATTTTTCGCGAGAACGACGAAATCGTAAGTTGATTTTAAAGCGACTTGTTACATCAGAAAAACAAAATAAAGTGCAACTTAATCGCTTAATAAAAGACAAGGTGGCACTCGGCAAAGTCTACAAATTCATTCGCAAAACAGTGCAAGTTTTTACTCCGCCTGCAGCGACTTTAGCAACGGCATTTTCAAAACTAAAAGGTAAATTAAGCTGGCCAATTCGAGGCAAAATTGGCAGTCGTTTTAGCCGCCAAGCTAAAAAAGGCGATATGCACAAGCAAGGCGTGCTAATTTTGGCGCCGCCGGGAGGGGATGTCAAAGTAATCGCAAAAGGCCGAGTGGTTTTTGCTGATTGGCTGGGCACCTTCGGCATGATTATGATAATTGACCACGGTAACAATTACCTAAGTCTTTATGGGCACGTGAGAAGTTTACATAAAAACGTCGGTGATCGAGTTCGCAGTGGCGAGGTAATTGCTAGTATTGGTTCAAGTGGCGGTATTAAACAGTCAGCATTATATTTTGAAATCAGAAGAAAAGGCATACCTCAAAATCCTACTCGCTGGTGCAAATACTGGCCCCGCTAGAAAACAAGTCGATTCAAAGGGGTCAAGTCTACTTTGTAGGGATCTTTTTACAAATAAAGGGCAGGCTAATTGATAATTTTGTAAAAAGATCCCTACAAAGTAGACTTGACCCCTTCGTACTTCGTACAATACTGCTGGCCGCATAATTGTGCTACCGTTAATTATATAAGGTTAAATCAATGATTTATTCTGTACAAAATATAGCCAAGGGAAATAGAGTCTATACTGTAGTAACTAACTAGTACAAATTTAGATAGAAAATACCTCGCTAAACCGCACATTGAGAGAATTGAGATCAAGCATAATTGGCTTGATTAGGAGTAACTGAATGAATTCAAAATCTAAGGTCGCTATGACTTTTATCACCGGTCTATTTTTAGGCGCTTGTGTCACCCTGGTGTCTGGGGTATCCGCCAAAAAAGAACAGCCTAAAAGTAAAATTTCGGTACCTTTGGATGACTTGCGTGCCTTTACTGAGGTGTTTGCTCGAATTAAAAATGATTATGTCGTCGAAGTTGACGATAAAAAATTAATCGAAAGCGCTATTCGCGGTATGTTAGAAGGGCTCGATCCTCATTCTTCCTATTTAGATTCCAAGGCTTTTCGAGAGCTTCAGATTGGTACTTCTGGCGAGTTTGGTGGTTTGGGAATTGAAGTCGGAATGGAAAACGGTTTTGTTAAAGTAATCTCCCCTATTGATGATACACCTGCTGCTAAGTCGGGCATCAAAGCGGGTGATGTCATTATTCGTCTAGATTCTACGCCTGTTAAAGGCATGTCCTTGGGTGACGCTGTTAAGAAAATGCGTGGCAAACCTGGGACGGATATTAGCTTAACAGTGGTTCGCGAAGGCAGAGAGAAGCCATTTAAAATCATAATCACGCGTTCAGTTATTAAAGTGAAGAGTGTGAAATCAGAGATTTTGGAAAAGGGTTATGGTTATATTCGTATTACTCAGTTTCAAGCAAAAACGGGTAAAGCCTTATTAAGTGCCGCTAAGAAATTAATTAAAAAATCGAAAGGAAAACTAAAAGGTTTGGTGATCGATTTGAGAAATAATCCAGGTGGCGTTTTAAGTGCATCAGTTGCAGTATCCGATGCTTTTTTAGAGAAGGGTTTAATTGTTTATACCGAAGGGCGAGTCACAGACTCAAAGTTAAGATTTAACGCAACTGAAGGCGATATTCTTAACGGCTCTCCTATTATTGTCTTAGTTAACGGTGGTTCCGCTTCCGCTTCTGAAATTGTTGCCGGCGCTTTACAAGATCATGGTCGGGCAATCATTATGGGAGAAAAGACGTTTGGTAAAGGTTCGGTGCAAACCATTTTGCCAGCTCGTGGTGGCACGGCAGTTAAGTTAACAACTGCTCGTTATTACACGCCGAATGGTCGATCAATTCAGGCAAAAGGTATAATACCAGATATTGTTGTTGAGCCTATTGAGATCTCAAAAAAGAGAAAACGTAAACTTAAACAAATTAAAGAGGAGGACTTAAATCGTCACCTAGATGTTGTCAATAAAAAAGAAAGCAAGAATAAGAAGGTAAAAAATAATTCCCGACTCATAAAAAATGATTATCAATTGTTTCAAGCTTTAAGTTTATTGAAGGGATTGCATATTTCAAAATTCGTTCCGAAAAAAGTTAAAACGCAAATTGCTAAAAAGGCAAAACAGGTCAAGGTCACTGCCGAGAAAGTTAAAAATTAGCTTAGCCAGTTTAAAAATAATAGTGTGATAGAGAGGTGTCGAAAGACACCTTTCTAGTTTTTAACAACAACAAATGTAATACTAGATTTACATTTTTTTAAGCTACGCTCAAATACGATTTTTTTAGGGACAACTGTATAAATAGGAATAAGCTTATGCCCTCAGTTCTAATCCCACTAGCTCAAGGTTGCGAAGAACTTGAAGCAGTCACAGTCATTGATTTATTGCGCCGAGCGGAAATTGAGGTGACTACCGCTGGCTTAGATAACAATGATGTTGTTTGCTCCAGAGGCACTCGATTAGTGCCCGATACCAACATTGATGATGCATTAAAAAGTGAGTATGACATGGTGGTTTTGCCAGGCGGCTTGCCTGGTGCAGATTACTTAAATGAGGATCAACGCATACGTGATCTCTTGCTTAAAATGTCACGCAATGATAAATACACCGCCGCAATTTGTGCAGCGCCCAAAGTGTTTGCCAGTACAGGTTTATTGAATAATCGAAAAGCGACTGGTTTTCCGGGCGTACTTGATAATTTAGACGTTGAGGGCATGGTGTATACGCAGGAAGCGGTTGTGCAGGACGGCAAGGTCATTACGTCAAAAGGTCCAGGTACGGCAATGGATTTTGCCTTAACGTTGATTGAGGTACTCACTGATAGTCAAAAACGTCAGCAGGTTGAGGCAGGGTTGCAGCGAACGTAAACTAAATTACTCAAGATGATGTTGAGTAGGCGTTTTTTACTGCTAGACCTGGTTATTTCGTTAAGAAACACAATCGGGTATAGTGTTAGCTAGTTCACACTTTCCAGTACTTTTAGTAAGTAAAATTCAATAGTCACTGAATATTAGAGATGGCTTACATATCTATTATCTATAGCAAAATTCTAACTATTAAAGGAGAGGGATAATGAGCAAAAGATGGATTAACGTCGGGCTATTGGTTTGTATTACATTTTTATTTTCTGCTTGTAGCGATTCGTATAAACGAGGTCAAACTGTTTGGATCGATCTACCGAAAGAAGGCTATGCGATTGCCAAAGTCATCAGGATGAAAAACGACAAGGTGCGCTTACGCGTAATCAAGTTGAGTACGACTTCAAAGGGTCGTTTAGTTCGATCGCTTCAGCGTAAAAGAGTGCTCATTGCCTCATCATTATTACAGCCAGTAAAGCAAGGGCGTGCCAAGTGGAAAGAACGCAGAGCAAAAAGACATGCTCGGCGTTTAGAAGCCATGCTTGATATGATGACGAGCAAAAACCAATATAAAGGCAAGGCGAAATACAAGAAAAAGGCTTTGCGTTTTAAAATAAAAATAAGCAAGTTTAATAATAAGAGCGGTCATTTTACTGGACGTATGACCTGGCCTCAGCGCAAGGGTACGGTAAATCGTATTAAGGGTCAGTTAAACAAAAAAAGCTTGTCTATAAACTTTAAAGAGGTTGCTGTCATTAAAAAAGGTAACTGGCGTTTAGGTGGAGAGTATAAGTTTTCCATGGCCAGCGACAAAAAAATGAAGGGCACAATGTTGTACAGAGTTTTTGTTTTCCCTGTTAAGCGCCCTGCAAGTATTGCTCTAGCAAATTAGTCAATAATAGAAAAGTAAGGTGTTAAGTTACTATAGCTTGATCTTTTGGCTTATCGCTAGCCAAAAGATTATGCGATAGTGACTTGCATCATTTTACCTAAGATTAATTTAAGTCTACCGCGAATTCTTTTAATAAATCCATTGGCACAATTTCAAGCGCTCTAAAATGAGTTTTGCTCAGATGGATTTTGGGTGCCATCTTATTCTCATTAGCTTCTAACCATCGAGCAGCACATAAACACCAGCTGTCGCCTGGAGCGAGTCCCTTGAAACCATGTTCTGGTATCGGCGTTGATAAATCATTGCCTCTAAATCGTGAGTATTCTAAAAACTCTTTTGTCACTTTTATGCAAACCGTATGTGAGCCTACATCTTCTTTACAAGTATTGCATTTCCCGTCTCGATAAAATCCAGTCACCGGGTCATCTCCGCATAATACCAGTGGCTCGCCAAATACGTTTATAGAGTTGTTCATTTTCATAGCGTGTATAGCCTTTAAAATAATTTCGATATGTTCACTGCTTAAGAGGCATATGGCTCATTGCTTTAGATGTACTATTATATAGTTATTTTGGCTGATTAGTAATCGTTAGGTTGGGGGTTATATTACTGACATTTCATGGATGAATTGATCAGAGCTTCTCTAATAGAAATTTGGAGGTAATAAAAAAGCCAGAGAGCGATGCTTCCTGGCTTTTTATTGGCTTGTAGCTATTTATCGAGATGCGCTAGATGCACTGAAGATTGATGTCCTATCAATTTTACGCGCCTGCATTCGATTAAATTTATAGTGACCAGCTTTTATTTTTTTGTAGAAGGCAAATCTACTTTGGCTGTGAGTAAGCTCGCTGTCCAAAGTTAAGTAGATTGCATCACGAGCCTCACCACTAGCCGGCTCTTTAAGTTTTGTATCATAAACAATTGCCGCGGCGACTATTTCTTTTTTCGAAGCTTGTTTGCGATAAGATTTTAATAACATGGCTAAATCTTTTTTAGCATCCTTGCCACTACCAATGACAAGCTGATATTCGCCTTCGATGGTAAGTGTCACGCCAAAAGGTGTGAACGAGCCATAACGTTTAATGTATTTTTTAGCAACTGTTAATGCATATGTTTGTAAATCATCAACCAAACCGCTGGCGTTTTTATTATTGAAATCGATTTTATCCGGCTGGTAAGGGCTTGGCTCGGCAATTAAACTACTACTGCCAAAAGTGATGATTAATATAAAAAA
>QIKQ01000051.1 GCA_003233075.1 Gammaproteobacteria bacterium | reverse complement strand
AAAGTTAACGGGACAGCAGTGTTGGAAAATGTAGTATTTGAAAGTGATTAAATTAACTTTGTACTTGTTTGTAAAAAACGGGATTTAATATGGAATCAATACTAGTACTGGCGTTTAGTTGATACTTAAGCTCCATTGTTCAGCATGAAAGACTAGAACTTGATACGATCGTTACATTTCAGCAAAGCATTTTTTAGTTGCAAATATTTTTTTAAGATAAATATTAACCGAGACATACATTCTAATGAAAAAGATTAGTAATTCCAGTGACCAAGGCAGAATCGAATTGAATTATTTTAATACCTTCCACGCTGTCTTTTTGGAGATATAATGGTGAAACAATTATGCCATTCAACCCAAATTACAACTGCTCTTTTACTGGCGGCAGGAACAGGATCTCGTCTACAGCCATTAACCTTAGATGTGCCTAAGTGTCTCACAATCGTTGGAGGAATACCTATCCTTGAACGGCTGGTTAATAATTTGATTTCACAAGGATTCAAGCGGCTAATCGTTGTCATCGGACATTTAGGGGATAGTATTCAGGAATTTTTAAAACAATACTCAACTAATATACAAATAGACTACGTCATCAATCCTGATTTTAGGACAACGAATAACATCTATTCACTCTGGCTCGCACGATTTCAGGTTAGTGAGTCGTTTTTGCTTGTGGAAAGCGATTTGGTGTTCGAGTCAAAAATGCTGGATGACATGCTCCAAGCTAATAAGATGGCAATATCAGAAATTCTTCCTTGGATGAATGGTACTACTGTGGAACTCAAAAATACGTCTGAATCAAAACAAAGAGTCGCCAAGTTTCACACGGGACGTAAAGTAAGTGATGAAAAGCGTTATTTTAAAACGGTTAATCTCTACAGCATAGCCTTTGAGTCGTGGCAAAAAATAGAAAAAGAGCTAAGTGATTTTATTTCACAAGATCGCCTCGGTGAATATTATGAAGTGGTGTTTGCTGAAATGGTGAGTAAGGGTGTACTGCCTTTTGAAGCAGTTTTCTTTGATGCGGATAGATGGTATGAGATAGACACATTAGCTGATCTGTGTGAGGCCGAGAAGATTTTTACGAAACCTAAGGCCCTTGCTATTGATTCACATAGTTCTGGTAAAAGTAGCATCGAACCGGTAACGACTCTAGTATAATATCACTTGCTGAGTATTTGATTTAGGCGTGAGTTGCAAACTCACTCTTAGAGCCTATGGCATGAAACCTAAAACACCTTATTTTTACGTCTAAAGTCTAAAAAGATCATGTCAATTATTTTAAGTTTAATACGATGGTAACTGAAGTTAAATCTTTTTATCGACGCTTTATACATCCTAATCTAGCGAATGCTATATCAATTCTTGGCGTGCTGCCTTTAGCGATCTTATTTTTTGAAAACGACTATCTTTACCTTATACCTCTCATTATTTACAACAATATTATGGATGATCTTGATGGGCTAGTCGCAACGAAGTTAAACATTCGTAGCCAGTTTGGTGCTAATCTTGACAATGTCTGCGACGCTGTCGCGCATACTATTTTGCTAATGGTGGTGAGTGTACACTTCGGCGGTTTGGTTTTGTTAGCCGGTATGATCGCCTCAACGTCGATCATTCTTCGTGCTACTTCCCGACTCAATTTAAAAGCTGTGACTGGCGTTGGTTCGCCAACCAATGAACTTATGCGCCATCTACTGTTCGTCCTTATTCTAATGCAATATTTTGATGTTAATCATGGTTATTATTTGTTGTTGATATTTATTTTGCATTCAATAACGATGATAGTACCAATTAAGTTGGTTTTTTTAATTCGTGGATTGGCAAAGACTGCCACTGCCGTGCTGTTAGTGAATATTTCTCTGTTGACAGTTTGGCTTGTACCAGTCTTGGCACCACTTATCGCACTCGCTTTTTTCTCGACTTACTTGTACTCTTTTATTATTGGTACATGGCATGGATTAATGAAGAAAAACTAGGAGATAAATGCTACAAAAAAATGATAGCTCCTAAATACAGTGACTGACATTCATCGTTGGCAACAAAAATAAACTACCCCGCCGGCCAATGCCATTAACTTAAGGATTCTCATTTTTTTGTCGCCTGTAAGTGTCGCCGTAGGCGACGAAATGCGGGAAATATCGACTCTTTCCCGCATTAGGCGTTTTACAAACGCTTCATGCAGGCTACACCTATTTCATAACAAAGCTTAAGTTAATGGCATTGCCCCGCCGGCAGCGGGACGGGGTATTTTTCCTAATAGATTTCGCTCCGCACGAAGTGCTGATTGCGAAAAATGTATGGACGCTACTAAGATTGCGATCAAGGAGGGAAATCAGGCAAATACAAATTGCGGTAATACTGTTAAATGGTTAGAAACATGAGATACTCGTGGACAGAGTAACTGAAATCGCTAATATAGATGTTTTTAAAATTACATTCTGTAACAGTGGTTGGAAATGAAAACCATAGTATGCGGGTATACACGGAACTTACACTATGAAAGACAAGCTGACTATTTTCTGTCTACTAATAAACTAATGAAAGAGCAGGTAATACCGTAAATGTAGGCGCGCAATCGAAGATCAATAGATGTAGATACTATTTGTTGTGGAGGAGCGTGAGATGTTAAAATTGACATCATTACTCTATCGAGTTATGTGTTGGTTAGGTTTTCATGATTTTCGTGTTATTGATAGAACGTTTGGGTTTGGTGCGGGAGGTGATGTCGAAAAGCTTCAGTGCAAGCGATGTGGCATCATTATTATTCGTCAGACATAGCGACTGTGAGAAGGTGTCAGGTCTGAATGTAGTTAGCGGTAAGAATTGTTTATTTACAATGACTTAGATGAAACGAATTTCTAGCGCAATAATTTTTAACTGTTGAACATTTAACAAATAAAAATTAGTAAAATCAATAGCTTGGAATTGTTTAGTGTTGAGCTAAGTGATTGATTTGTTAAGTACATTACATCTTAACTAAGTGCCATTCGTGTCAGGTCTTGTTTTAAATCATTCTTTTTAAATGATTTAAAACAAGACCTTTATACCTTTAGCAAATATTTAAAGTACAGAATAGTTTTCATTTTCGAGCATATCAATAAGACGAATCAAGGGTAGGCCAATGAGCGAATTAGGGTCTTCGCCAAGCATTTTTTCGAACAAGGCAATACCCAAGCCTTCCGATTTAAAACTTCCAGCACTGTCAAAAGGTTGGTCTTGTTTCACGTAGGATTCAATTTGTTGCTGAGTTAGTTGGCGCATCACGACCGTAAAATTGACAACATCAAGTTGTATTAAATTAGTTTTGCTATTGAGTAGGCATAAGCCAGAATGAAATATTATTTTATTTCCAGCCATCTCGCTAAGTTGTTTGACTGCGTTTTTATGATTACCTGGTTTGGTGAGAACCCGTTCATTACAACTTGCAACCTGATCAGACCCAATAATAAGTGCATTGGGATGAAGTTTAGCGACTGCACGTGCTTTACTTTCCGATAATCGTTTAACCAACTCGATAGCTGATTCATTTTCAAGGCGGCTTTCGTCAATATTCGGGCTGGCAGTGATAAAAGAAATGCCTAGTTTCTCTAACACTGTTTTTCGATAAAGTGAAGTAGAACCAAGTACTAGCTGCATTGTTTACTCAATATTGTGTATTACTTAAATTTCTTCGATTTCAATCAGTGCTTCATCGGGATTGACACTATCACTTTTTTCGACATGGATAGCAGTTACTTTGCCATTGATTGCGGCGTGCACTTCGGTTTCCATTTTCATCGCTTCAGTCACTAAGACAGTATCGCCGGCTTTAACTTGGTCGTCTATTGAGACTAATATATCAATAATAGTTCCTGGCATAGAGGCAGTGACGTGGCCGGGCTTGGTTGCTTTAGGACGTTTGCCGCCAGCACCGCCTGATGACATAACTTCGTCAGAAAGCTCATCAATTGTCTCGACCAAAATTTCTTCTGGAACGCCATCGACAGTAACGTAGTAGGGTTTTAAAGCCGCTTTTTTGTAACCAGCGCCAGTTAGCTTAATATGATAGGATTCGCCATGCATAGTGACATTAAATTCAATGGGGGTTGCTTCGTGATGGCCATTACTGGTTTGCATTGCCTCTAAGGCTTCAGGAACTAAGGTGCCATCTTGTCTTTGTTGTAAATAATCCTTACCCACTTCTGGAAACATTGCGTAAATAAGCACGTCTTCGGCTGTTTTAGCAAGGTCCGTTATTTGTTTTTTTAAGTTTTCCATTTCCGGTGCTAATAAATCGGCAGGACGGCAATCAATGACCTCTTCATTGCCAATTGCTTTTTGGCGCACAACATTATTGACTGTTCCAGGCGCTTTTCCGTATTTACCCTGCAAGTAAAGTTTTACTTCATTGGTAATTGTCTTGTAGCGTTTGCCAGTCAGTACATTAAAGACTGCTTGTGATCCAACTATTTGAGACGTAGGCGTAACGAGTGGTGGATAACCCAAGTCTTTACGAACTGCTGGAATTTCCTTTAAGACTTCATTCATACGATCAAGCGCACCTTGTTCTTTAAGTTGCGAGGATAAATTGGAAATCATACCGCCGGGAACTTGATTAACTTGTACGCGGGTATCAATGCCGGTGTATTCACTTTCGAATTGGTGGTATTTTTTGCGTACGCCATAAAAATAGATTCCAATTTCTTGCAATGACTCAAGATTTAGGCTGGTATCATATTCAGTGTTCATTAATGCGGCGACCATGGATTCCGTCGGCGGGTGACTAGCACCGTTTGAAAAGGACGAAATTGCGGTGTCAATATGTCTGCAACCATTTTCGATGGCCTTAATTTGACACATGTCGGCTAAACCTGAAGTCGCGTGAGAGTGTAAGTGAATTGGAATGCTAACTGCAGCGACTAGCTGTCTGAATAGATCGGCAGTCACGTAGGGTGTCAGTAAGCCAGCCATGTCTTTTAGCGCAATACTATCGCAGCCCATATCTTCTAGTTGTTTGGCCATTTCTACAAATTGAGTAATACTATGAACTGGACTGGTTGTGTATGAAATCGTGCCTTGTGCATGTTTATTGGTGCGTTTGACGGCATCAATTGATGTTTTTAAATTGCGTACATCATTCATCGCATCGAATATTCGATAGATATCCATGCCATTTTCAGATGCTTTTTCGATGAAGGCATTTACGACATCGTCTGAGTAATGCCTATAACCCAATAAATTTTGTCCTCGTAAAAGCATTTGCAATGGAGTGTTAGGCAAGTTTTTCTTTAAGTCGCGAAGACGTTGCCAGGGGTCTTCTTTTAAAAACCTTATGCAAGCGTCAAAAGTAGCGCCTCCCCAAACTTCCAGCGACCAAAAACCAATTTTGTCTAGTTTTTCGCATATCGGTAACATATCTTCGGTACGCATTCGGGTAGCGATGAGACATTGGTGCGCGTCACGAAGAATGGTGTCGGTTATATGAACTTTGGACATTGTTTATATTTTCCTGGTTTTAGGTAGCACAATTAAATTATGTTTTTTCTGTGTAAGCAACAATTGCCGCCGCAATCACTGCTGCCAACTCTCTAGGAGGTCGGCGAACTGAATATTCAATGAGTTCAGGATGATTTTCAACGAAACTGGTATTAAATTTTCCACTTATAAACTCTTTTGAATTTAATATTTCAAGTTGATAGGGAATAGTTGTTTTCACGCCGCTAACCACTATGTCATTCAAAGCTCGTTTTGCTCGACTAAGCAATTCATCCCAAGTCAGTGCCCAGACAATTAATTTTGCGCACATAGAATCATAAAAGGGTGGGATATGATAACCGGTATAGATACAACCGTCGGTTCGAACACCGGGTCCGCCCGGGGCAAAATAACGCGTTATTTTACCAAAGCTTGGTAGGAAATCATTTTTTGGGTCCTCGGCGTTAATGCGTAGCTCCATTGCATAACCGCGTTTTTGCACATCAGACTGTTTATATCTAAGAGGTTTGCCTTGGGCGATATTAAATTGTTCTTGAACAATGTCGATACCGGTAATTGCTTCAGTGATGGTATGCTCTACCTGTATTCGGGTATTCATTTCCATAAAATAGAATTGATCATCGACATCCAGTAAAAACTCAACTGTGCCGGCGTTCTCATAGCCTACTGATTTTGCTGCGCGTGTAGCTAACTCACCAATGTAACTTCTTTGTTCTTCATTCAGTTGTGGCGAAGGCGCGAGTTCGACTAATTTTTGATGACGGCGTTGAATTGAACAATCGCGCTCAAACAAGTGAATCACGTTTCCATGCGAGTCCGCTAAAATTTGGACTTCGATGTGTTTTGGGTTAACGACACATTTTTCCATAAAAATATCGGCTGAGCCGAATGCTTTAGTCGCTTCAGAAAGAACACGTTCATAATTATTATTGAGATCACTTTCATTGTCGCAGCGTCGTATGCCTCGTCCACCGCCGCCCGAAGTTGCTTTGAGCATCACAGGATAGCCAATTTTGGCCGCGATTTGACGTGCTTGCGCAACGTTCTCTAAGTTTTCTTCTGTCCCTGGTGTTATTGGAATATTCGCTTCAATCATTGAACGGCGTGCTTCGGTTTTATCACCCATACGGCGTATCACTTCTGCGCTAGGCCCAATAAATTTAATGTCCCTGGCCTCGCAGGCATCAGCAAGATCAGCGTTTTCGGATAAAAAACCGTAACCGGGATGTAGCGCATCACATCCGGTCGCGACAGCAAGATTGACTAGTCGATGTACATTAAGATAACCGGCTATTGAATCAGGCCCAATATTATAGGCTTCATCCGCTTTTTTGACGTGCAGTGAATAACGGTCAGGCTCTGTGTAAATTGCAGCCGAGCGAATGCCTGCTTCCGCGCAAGCCCTTACTAATCGCACAGCGATTTCGCCACGATTCGCAATCAGTATTTTTTTAATCAAGTTAGTTTTCCTTAATAATCGATAGACATTGAAACACTTAAGTATTCGGCACCTTATGTACGTTAATTAATTCACTTTGTCAACGCATTTATTGTTAAGTAACTGATTTACTTAGCTTTAAAATCAAATGTTTTTTTAATTTGAGCGAATCAAAGTATCACAATTAGCCCTACATTTCGTAGTATAGTCGCTTTGTAAGCAGTGGTTTGACGCTAAAATGTCTTCTTGGACGTGATATTGCTAGAAAATACTACATTTTAAATTATAAAAGAGTTTAAGTGTGTTTTGACACAGCCTAAGACTACTAGTAAAATTAGCAAGTTATGTCGGATGTAATACCAAATGAAGTAGAGCTTAGATTTTGTGATAAATCGAGAAGCGTAAAAGGTAAGTTGGCAATTACGCGATTACCAAGATTATGTGACTTACTTAGCGAAACTAGTGGTGATGTACAGGTAGAATTGAATTTTGCTATTGATGATCGTATTTCAAATCAAAAAGTACGCTGCGTTAAAGGCAAATTAGTTGCTCAGTTAAATTTAAACTGTCAGCGGTGTATGGAACCAATGTTGTGTTCTATTGCTAAAGAAATAAACTTGGGTTTGACCGAAAACGAATCGGAATTGGATGAGATACCTGATTTTCTCGAACCTTTTTTTGCAGAACAGGGACTAGTTTCGATTGTTGATTTGGTGGAGCAAGAAATACTATTGGCGCTGCCACTGATTGCAAAACACGAATTAGAATCATGCCCGGCGCAACAATACGTTTTGACTGAAACTAAAGCGACTGAGGCTGAGGCGAAACAGAATCCTTTTAGTGTCCTCAAAGAATTGAGAAAGGACCTAAAATAAAATTTAAAATGTAATTTTTTTAAGTAAACTGGATTCTAAAATTTTGGATTTAAATATATTTGGAGAATAGAAATGGCTGTACAAAAGAGTAGAAAGACACCTTCTAGAAGAGGCATGCGTCGTTCACACGACAAACTTAAAAGCACAACTTTATCGGTTGAAAGCGAAACTGGGGAAACTCATGTTCGCCATCACGTTAGTCCTGATGGTTATTATCGAGGACGTAAGGTAGTTAATACAAAAGATTAATTTTAGTACTCCTAATATTTCGCTATCAAGCAGATTAAATTAAGGACTGAAGTCATTCTGACTTTAGAGTTTAACAATCTTAGTGATAGTGAAGTATTGTTGAATAATGATAAAAACGATTAATTATAAAAACATGGCTATATTCTTTCTAGCTTAAACTAAAATATGGCGTTTACTACTTTATGGCAATTACACAAACGATAGCGCTTGATGTCATGGGTGGTGATATTGGTCCAGATGCAGTCATGCCAGCGGCTATTCGGTTTTTAAAAAAATATTCAAATATCAATCTTGTCTTAGTGGGTGATCAAGACGAGATAAATTCTCGCTTATCTAGTTCTAATGCAAGTAAGTTGAAATCTCGAATCCGAGTAGTGCATACGACCCAAGTTGTCGATATGGACGAAAAACCTTCCCAAGCTTTACGTAAGAAAAAAGACTCGTCTATGCGAGTCGCAATAAATCTCGTTAAAGAAGGAGATGCGGACGCGTGTGTGAGTGCGGGAAATACGGGTGCTCTTATGGCAACCGCGCGTTTTGTTTTAAAGACCTTGCCGAATATCGATCGCCCCGCACTTGTTTCTTCTTTGCCTTCAATTTATGGACACACTCATGTTTTAGATTTAGGCGCTAATGTCGATTGTGATGCGCAGCATTTGTATCAATTTGCGGTCATGGCATCGGTACTGGCGCAAGCAATAGATAATATAGCAAAACCCAAAATAGGCTTACTCAATATTGGCGAAGAAGAAATAAAGGGCAATGAACAAGTTCAAGAAGCAGCTGTACTACTGATTAATGACAGCGACTTAAATTATATTGGGTTTGTAGAGGGTGATGATATTTACACGGGTGATGTCGATATTGTGGTCTGTGATGGTTTTGTAGGAAACGTTGCCTTAAAAACCACGGAGGGTGTCGCCAAGCTAATAAAACATTTTATGCGCGAAGAATTTTCTAAAAACATAATTAGCCGTTTAATTGGTTTAATTTCAATGCCAGTATTAAAAGCATTTGGACGAAAAATTAATCCAAGTCGATACAATGGAGCGAGTTTACTTGGCTTAAAGGGAATTGTTATTAAAAGCCATGGCGGCGCGGACGAAGAAGCGTTTGCAAATGCCATTAAAGTCGCAATGCTGGAAGTCGAAAAAGCAGTTCCAGATAAAATTAGTCAACAACTTGAATCAAGATTAGGTGGGGGTTAGATTTTGTTATACAGCCGAATTACAGGTACTGGTGCGTACTTACCTAAAAAAATAATGACTAATGCCGATTTAGAAAAACTGGTTGATACGACTGATGAGTGGATTCAAGAACGTACGGGCATAAAGCAACGACACATAGTATCCGACGGTGAAACCACTTGCTCAATGAGCGTGGAAGCAGCCAAACAAGCAATGCAAGCAGCAAATGTAAGCGCTGATGATGTTGATCTAATAATACTTGCAAGCACAACACCTGATCGAATATTCCCTAGCACCGCTTGTCTTATTCAAAAAGAACTTGGCATCAGAGGCTGCGCGGCGTTTGATATACAGGCAGTCTGTACTGGCTTTGTTTATGCTTTATCAATTGCTGATAAGTTTATAAAATCAGGAACAAACAAATGCGTTTTAGTGATTGGTGCTGAAAGTCTTTCAAAAATTGTCGATTGGACTGATAGAGGTACTTGCATTCTGTTTGCGGACGGTGCTGGAGCCGTGGTTGTCCAAGCCAGTGATAAGCCAGGTATTTTGTCCACCCACATACATGCTGATGGTAACTATGAACATTTGCTAACGGTGCCTCAAGGAATATCATCACTAAAAGATGGTAATACTAAGTTATTTATTGAAATGAAAGGCAATGAAGTCTTCAAAATGGCAGTGACCACTCTGGGCCGAATCGTTGATGAAACCTTAGCTGCAAATAATTTAAAAAAATCCGATATTGATTGGTTGATTCCTCACCAAGCTAATATACGTATCATTGCTGCAACGGCTAAGAAACTTAAAATGTCCATGGACCAAGTTGTTGTTACTGTGGATAAGCATGGCAATACATCTGCCGCATCAGTGCCTTTGGCATTAAACGAAGCGGTGCGTGATGGAAGAATTAAAAAAGGCGAAATGCTTTTACTCGAGGCCTTTGGTGGCGGATTTACCTGGGGTTCGGTGCTCGTTAAGTATTAAATTATAAATATGTAGCCCGGCTTTTCAAAGCCGGGGTGGATTAAAATTCAATAAAAATTGCAAGCTCACTGTCTTTTCGAGCTATATAAACAATTATAATCCAAAATATAATATTAGGAATCAAAGCATGACTTACGCAATCGTATTCCCTGGTCAAGGCAGCCAATCAATTGGCATGTTAGGCGAATTAAAACAAAAATATTCAATAGTAAGTGATTTATTGACCCAGGCATCAGACGTCTTAGGCTATGATCTTGCTGAAGTCATCAGTGAAGGTCCAGTCGAAAAACTTAATCAAACCCAAATTACCCAGCCCGCTTTACTTTGTGCGGGTGTCGCAAGCTGGCAAGTAATCAAACAAAAAATTGATGATGAAAAAATCGAGCTAGATCCAAAATTCATGGCAGGCCATAGTCTTGGTGAGTATTCAGCTTTAGTTTGTGCCGGTGTTATTGATTTTCAAGACGCGATTAAACTGGTTGCTGAGCGCGGTCGATTAATGCAGGAAGCCGTACCCGAAGGTATAGGAGCTATGGCAGCAATCTTGGGTCTAGATGACGACAAAGTAATTGTTGCTTGTAAAGACAGTTCCCAGGATCAGGTCGTGAGTGCGGTTAATTTTAATTCACCAGGTCAGGTTGTTATAGCGGGCAATAAAGAGGCGGTAGAACGTGCTATGGTCGCTGCCAAGGACGCAGGCGCCAAACGTGCTTTGACTTTACCTGTTAGTGTTCCATCTCATTGCGAATTAATGTTGCCAGCAGCTAAAAAATTAAAGCTCGTTTTGGCGGACATTGAGTTTAAATCACCGAGGATTCCCGTTATTCATAACTTCGATGTGCAAGCGCATTCTGAAGCGGATCAAATTCGCAATATGTTAGTATCCCAATTACATCAGCCTGTGCAATGGTCGAAAACAATAAACACTCTAGCCGATCAAGGCGTAGACAAATTAGTTGAAGCCGGACCGGGCAAGGTTCTAACAGGCTTAACAAAAAGAATTACTAAATCAATGAGTGCTCAAGCCGTTTATGATTTAACAACACTTGATGCTTTAATTGAATCATAACAACAGATTGCAGCAGATCGAGGATCAGTCATGTTAAATTTAGAAAATCAAATTGTTTTAGTCACTGGAGCGAGTCGAGGCATTGGTAAGGCGATCGCCTTAAGACTTGCAAAAAATGGTGCAAAAGTAATTGGCACGGCAACGAGTGTGGCTGGAGCAAATAGTATCAGTGAATACTTTAAAGCAGAAGGACTCGATGCACAGGGCGCAGTGCTTAATGTGACAGATGCCGAAAGTGTCAAAGCTATTATTGATCTTGCTAAAGAATCTTACGGTGCGATTACGATTCTTATCAATAACGCTGGCATAACAAAAGATAACTTGCTCATGCGCATGTCAGAAGATGAATGGGCAAGCACCATTGACACTAATTTAAGTTCTATCTATCGACTGTCAAAAGCGGTTTTGCGAGGTATGATGAAGGCTAAGCAGGGCAGAATCATCAGCATTAGCTCTGTGGTTGGCTACTCAGGAAATCCTGGGCAAACTAATTATTCTGCAACAAAGGCAGGTATGATCGGTTTTACGAAATCACTGGCGAGAGAAATCGGTTCACGTAACATTACCGTCAATGCAGTTGCACCTGGATTTATTGACACTGACATGACTCGTGGCCTACCCGAAGAACAACAAAAAGCCTTAACGCAACAAATCCCTCTAGGTAGACTCGGCGAAGTTGACGATATCGCAAAAGCAGTTGCTTTTCTCGCTTCCGCAGATGCGAGTTATATTACGGGCGAGACCATTCATGTTAATGGTGGTATGTACATGCATTAAACATTGCTGATGTAGCTTTTCATTACATTGCAAGCGTATAAGTTATTCGCTAGCTTGATAATTATCGTTAATCTACTATTTTAATAGTTATTGGTGGCCATTAAATAGCACTATTTGTTGGCCATTATTTTTTTAAAAAAACAAGGTAACTAAATATAAATAGATGGAATTTATTAATCATAAAATAGAGTGGAATCACGAGAAAATTAGTCGCTATTGGGACACTATTTCTCAAAACGCAGCACTTAGTCAACAATACTTTGGTTTGCTTTTTGGTAAGCATGTCGCCGCAATCGTAAATCGAGAAATTGGTTTTAGAAATACTTCACGTATATTAGATTTAAGTTGCGGTAGAGGGGATTTACTAAATTATTGTCTCAAGTACTTCAAAGCTAAACATCATTTTACGGGTACTGATTTTTCTAAAGAAAATATTCAAGCAGTCAAGGAAAGATTTAGGGCAATACCTCAATTCGATGGTGCAGATTTATTAACTGAATACCCCAGTCAACTTAAAAGCCAAAGTTACGATCTAGTCATGTCTACTGAAGTGGTAGAGCATTTAAATGATACCGATTTTAATTCTATGTTAAGTGAGATGTCGAGATTATTATCTAAGGATGGCTATCTTTTTATAACAACGCGTAATAATGAAGACCTAGAGTTTGAGTCAATTCAATGTCCCGACTGTGGCGGCGTCTTTCATCGTTGGCAGCATGTAAGAAGCTGGACGGTTAAAAGCCTTCCTGCTGCAATTGAATCTTACGGGTTTAAAACAATTAAGGTAAAAACAGATAAATTTGCAAGTTCGTATAAATTTCGACTTGCCTTTTTAATTGCACAAAAACTAAAACTAATTCCCTCTACGGCATTGGTTTATATCGGTCAGAAAGTGTAGTAAAGATTTAATTAGGATTTAAAGCGGAACATTGGTAATTTGATACTAAAATAAATTGCCAGTAGACGAGCAATAAAGATACTCAGTCCAGCAATAATGGCGGCCAGAGTGATATCCAAGTCCAGCTGTAATAAGCCAATAAACAATAGTGAACCACCCCAATAATTTCGGTGCTCTCCACATAGTCTCTGTCACACAAGATTACTGACTTGGTTTAATCCTAGCAGGATATAGCAAAGGAAAACAGTCCAACTAAACTCAAATTCTTTGTATAAACAACAAGTTATTGGTGATGGGAATCGTCATAATACGCTGGTCTTTTATTGACAGTTCAGTCTGGTATTCGAAAAAGAATTCGACTTTAGGACCAATCACATTTTAAATCGATTAACTGCAAGTTTTAATTGGCTAGCTAATTTTACTAGCTCTGAACTAGATGCATCCGTTTGACTTCCTGATACTGCCGTTCGACTAACCACATCATTTATATTAACGATATTGCGATTTATTTCTTCTGAAACTGAGGTCTGTTCTTCAGTGGCGCTTGCAATTTGAGTATTTAACTCAGCAATTGAATTCATTGATTCAGTAATTTGTTTAAGAAGGTCACCTGCTTTTTTTGTTTCCGAGACAGACTCCAGGGTTAATTCTCGGCTAGCACTCATGGATTTAACCGCGTTTTTAGACCCTGCTTGTAGTTTTACAATCATTTCTTCAATTTGCGTCGCAGACTGTCCTGTTTTTCCCGCTAATGCGCGCACCTCATCGGCCACTACCGCAAATCCGCGTCCTTGTTCACCGGCTCTTGCCGCCTCAATCGCAGCATTCAGTGCTAACAAATTGGTTTGCTCGGAAATTGTTTTTATAACCTCAAGTATAGTGCCAATATTAGTCGATTGTTCATCCAGGCTTTCAATGACGTGGGTGGTAGTCTCTATTTCGTTTGCCAAGCGATCTATAATGTGATTAACGTTGTTTACAAGAGTATTGCCACTACTCGCTTGTTCATTAGCTCGATTGGTAGAATTTACAATATCAGACGTATTTACCGCCACTTCACGTGCCGTTGCCGACATTTCTGTCATTGCTGTGCTTACTTGTTCTACTTCCCCTTGAGCCCGGTTGGTATTCGATGAAAGTTCGCAAGCGACCTCAGACAATTCGTTTGCTGCAGACTCTAACTGGATGGAAGACTCAGAAATCTGAGACATTATATTATGAGATTTCCCTATGAATTGATTAAAAGAGAGACAAATAGAACCCATTTCGTGTTCGTCGGTGATATCCAATCGTTGAGTTAGGTCACCATCACCTGACGCTACTTGCTGCATGGCGTTAACGACGGTGTTTAAGGGTCTGGTTATAGAAACGACAGTAAATAGGGCGAATAGAAGTGCAGCGATCGTGGATAATATTGCTAAGCCTATTAACACACGAATTCCTTTTAGTTCAAGTATCAACGCTTTTTTTGCTGCATTCCGAGTGTATTTCTGAATTTCATTTTGTAATATTATTAGGTACTGATTTAATTTATCTTCTTTAATTTCTATCTGCATGCCAATAACTGCGGCTTGAGTGTTTTTATTCGCATTCGTTAGGTTAAAATATTTTCTGACTTGAACTTCGTAATTTCGATGCAGTGTATGAACTTGTTCAAGATCACGTTTTACCTTTTCCATCTTCTCCGTTTGACTTTTAGAAAATGAGTTTATAATTGCCTTATTAGAAATATTAAAGGCATCAGAGAATTCCTGATTTAGCAATCGTGAATATTTATCGAACTGTTTTGATTCGCGTTGAAAATTACGATTGTCTTTTGATTCTTTTTTTATAGAATAACGCGCAGCACGTTCATAATGAATGGATTGTTCTAGCTGATGTGTCGTTATTTTTGAAATTATATTGCTAAGCGGAATATCATTGTCGACAATTTCAACCAACTCATTACCGATATTTTTAATAACATAAATTGCGAAAGACGCAACACCTATCAGTAATATGACTAAAGCTAAATTATTAAAGACTATCCTTAATTTAATTGAAAAAAACCCATAGAGTTTAGACATCTAAATGATCCCGTGTTAATTAAGTTAAAGCCAGTATTATTTAACTAACTTCGGCTATTAGTAAATTTTCTTTAAGAAACCAATTACCAGATCTGAATGGCTCTTCGTTATACCTTAAGGTATTTAAGGTAAGCAAGGTTTTAAGTTTTGTCTCAAGTATTTTCTCGTTTTCCACTAATATGATTAAATTTGGCTTTAAGCGATTCGGTCGATTTCCAGTCGTACTTCGGAGAGCAGGCGAGAATTCGCGAATGTCAGCCAAAATGGGAATTCACGCATAGTTATAGTGGAACCACTAAATAGGTTAGTGTAAAGAGCCTCTGAAAATTCAGGAATAAATTGTCAGAGTTTCCTTAGATAAATTTTTATTTTATTTACGCTTTTGGGGTCCGTTGCCGAGGCGGGTCAGTAAGCAACCATTGCCGGGCGGTTTCTGTGATTGCCACGACAGCCGGATGAGAAATTTTGCGTTCTACCGATATCGCATAGAATTCCTCACACACTTCATTCGTTTGCCCAACAACAACGACACCATACTGTTTTGAAACTTCAGTTGCTATGGGGGTCGGCGCTATAAACACGCCTGCACCGCCTTGCCCAAATGCTTTCATCAGTGCGCTGTCATCGAATTCACCCACAATGTGAGGATGAATGTGAAGCGTATCGAACCATTTCGATAATCGTCTTCGAACGACAGTCGTTTCACTGGGTAACAATAAAGGCGCATCGTTAAGGCATTGTGGAAAATAAGATTTATATTTTCGCGCTAATCGAGGGATAGCAAAAAAACTAATTCCGCCTTCCCCAAGGGCATGATTAAAGCCTCGTATATTCACAGTTTGTGGAATAGGTCCATCAGATATAACGAGATCAACTTTATGTAATGCTAATTCAGCCAATAAGGATTCGACTGAACCTTCGCGACAAACAATTCGTACCGGTTCTGGTAATTTAAGTGCAGGAGCCAATAAGCGATAGGCGATTGATTTAGGCACAACATCGGAAACACC
Organism: Gammaproteobacteria bacterium; assembly: GCA_003233075.1. Classification (GTDB taxonomy): domain Bacteria; phylum Pseudomonadota; class Gammaproteobacteria; order SZUA-21; family SZUA-21; genus SZUA-41. The sequence goes on along the minus strand of QIKQ01000051.1, from coordinate 982 downwards.
TACCCTGAAATCAAGAGGTCTTTCTGAAGGCAAATTACGCAGCATTTCTTCTAGCTCACCGCCCAGGGAAAAAATCTCCTCGGCGTAGCTCAGCACCAGGCGACCGCTTTCGGTGAGTTCTAGGTTTCGCCCTACACGTTTAAACAGCGACTCGTCTAAACTATCTTCCAATAAGCTTAGTTGCCCACTGATCGTTTGGGGAGTCAGATGCAAGCGCTCGCTAGCACGAGCGATTCCACCTTCTTTGGCTACCATCCAAAAATAATGTAGGTGCTTGTAATTAATCATTTAATATTTAATACTTCGATAAATGCGAACAGTATATCAGTATAAATCGTCTTTTCCAATGTACGCAGAGGAGGTAATCTCATCCTTAATGATCCCCATAGCAAACATTGGAGACGACGATGCAGATTCACATTCAAGCCATTAATTTTCGACTAACGAATGATTTGCGTGAGCTCATTGAACGACGCCTGGAATTTGGATTGGGCAATAGAGGCGAACATATTCAACGTATCATAGTACATTTATCTGATATAAACGGTCCTCGCGGTGGAGTGGACAAGTGTTGCCATATATCAGTGATTCTTCCGCATTTGCAAAATGTCATCATTGAAGATACCGAAACTGACATCTTTATTGCTATTGGTCGAGCAGTAGATCGAGCTACACGCACAGTCTCGCGTCGGCTTGAGCGTCATGCAAATAGACGGCGAACATCAAAATCGCCTAATCCTATTCCAATGAGTGATGATTCCCAGGCACTTTAATGCCTGAATAGAGAAAATTATATTATGAGCAAATATGTCATGAGTAAATCAGAAACCAATGTAGTCGTTAAGCAACAAGCGATTGTAATAAAAACTAATAAGCTAATACGTAATACTTACTCATTGCTCGCTCTTACTTTACTATTCAGTGCATTAACCGCAGGCATATCGTTGACACTTAAATTACCTCACCCGGGCATATTATTCAC
>QIKQ01000176.1 GCA_003233075.1 Gammaproteobacteria bacterium | reverse complement strand
GAAGCTGCGAAAGCAGCTGAAGCAATCCACCTTAGTGTCCAGAGCATCCGAAGGATGCGTGGGATCTTACTAATTCAAGTATTTAGTTTGGGATACAATTAAGAGGCAATGATCACGAGATTGCATTTAGGAGATCAATTTTTGCCTGTGGATGGGCTTACGACCAGAACGAGCTTGCGAGTTCAAGAAGTACTTGATGAAACGCCGAAGGCGGTTCTGAAGTGAGTCGCGGAGGCCGTGGGTGAGCTTAATGTCACTTTTGTCCAGCGAACGCCCGAGACAGGAAGTCGAGGGCAGGTCTTTCGAGCGAAGCAGGATTGCGAAAGCGAAGAAAGGCCGAGAGCGACCGCAAACTGTGTTTGCTCATGACGCTTTGGCGGATTGCTTCGGTGTGATCGGTGATCACACCTCGCAACGACCGATTCCTTTTTATTTTTTTAACTGAGCTGGTTTATCAAGCAGTTTTATTGTATCGTTCGATTGGGGTTAGAGTTGCGAATTAAAAGTTTTTAATTATGTCTCGGAGAAAATCATGAGTGCTAATAAAGATTCGTTAAAATCAATTGCGTACTTTATCATCAAGATTTCAGCGCTAGCTTATGGGCATTACTATTTTTCAAAACGTATTCTTGCGGCAGTTAATATAAATAATATGCAAAGTGCTGCGAGTTACTCGGTGTTATTTGCCGGAGTTGTTTTACTGCTCTTAATCATGTTTCGCTGGAGTGGTTTTTTCTCAAGACTTATTGCAGCAGGTATTGGTATTTGCGTTTTTGCCTCGATTTTAGTCATGCATGCGCTGGGCGAACAAGAAATGAATACAGTTTTTGGATTAATTTACGTCAGCATTACCGTTGTGACTGTTGCTTTGACTTATTTTATTCTTTTTAGAGATCATAGTAATTAAAAGAGTTTATTCGAACATAAGGTAGAGTTTTAAAGATGGAGCATCAATTATTATCACAGGCAAAAGACGCGGTTAAAAAACGCTTAAGCATGTACTTCTTAAGTGTCATTATTGTGCTGATGGGATTTATAGTGACTTTTCAGTTTGTGGAACCTGCGCCGCCTTCAATTATTACACTATCAACTGGTCATGAAAACGGTGCTTATTATCGTTACGCTTTGTTATACAAAAAAATATTAGCGCGAGACGGTATCGAAGTTAAGATTCGAGTGAGTAAAGGTTCGGTTGAGAATTTAAAACTCTTAATAGATAAGTCGAGTGGTGTAGACTTAGCGTTTATTCAGGGTGGAATTAACCTAGGTAGTGAAAAAAAATCGAATAGACTACAGACTTTAGGTAGCTTATATTTCGAGCCTTTGTGGGTATTTTATCGTAAAGAAAATACGGTTAGACAAATCGCAGATTTGAAAAACAAAAAAATATCGATTGGAGCCAGTGGAAGTGGCACTCAGGCCTTGGCGCTGGCTGTGCTCGACAAAAATGGTGTCAATAAAAATTCAGCTGCATTACTTGAGTTAGGTCCAAGTGCGGCCTTTAAAGGATTATTGTCGGGAAAAATAGATGCACTATTTTTGGTGGCCTCACCGAATGCACCAATCGTACAACAACTATTGTCATCTAGTCAGATATCGATATTAAATTTTACTCGTGCAAATGCCTATTCACGTATTTTTTCCTTTTTGTCCGTTATTCAATTGCCACAAGGAGCGCTAGATTTAGGGCAAAACTTGCCAAATAAGAATGTGCAATTGTTAGCGAGTACTGCAAATCTAGTAAGCCATTATAATTTACATCCGGCTCTGGTGAGCTTACTGATGCAAGCCGCAAAAGAAATTCATGGCAAACACGGTTTGTTTGAAAAGACCTCGCAATTTCCAACAGGAAAGTATATTAGTTTTGGTTTGCATAAAGAAGCTAAGCGATACTACCAATACGGCCCAACATTTTTGCAACGTTATCTGCCTTTTTGGGTAGCTAATTGGATGGATCGCTTAAAAATTATGTTGTTGCCATTTCTAGTATTGATGTTGCCTTTGGTAAAAATATTACCACCCTTTTATCGCTGGTTAGTGCGTAAGCGAATATATAAATGGTATGCGGTATTAAGAGAGGTAGATCCAGAAATGCAAGTCATCAATCGAGATAGAATTAGTGATTGTTTAGATCGTTTGGCTCAAATTGAGGATGAGCTAAAAGATATTTCGATCCCACTCTCGTACACAGATGAATTCTATAATATGAGATTGCATATCGAATTGGTCAGAGATAAGTTGAATCATTATCAAAATAAGGCCGAATCTGAATCTTCATAGAAATTAGTTGATAGCTGCGGACAATTATTTCATGTATGTCAAATTATTATTTTTTAACCTAATGTTATTTGTTTTGCCGTTAGAGGCAAAAATAGCTCCTTCTAATCTGAATGATTTAATACACGAAAGTGATTTAATTGTTAGAGCGGTGACGGTTGAGACGCATTTGCAGCCAAAGGGATATGGCAGCGGATATGCTGTTCTAAATGTAAAAGAAGTTTATCTTGGAGAATATACACTTGGCAAAGATATAAAGCTTAGCTGGGGATCAGAGGTGCATGATCAAAAGATTAAAGATATTGGTAAAGAAAGATTATTATTTTTACGTCTAAAAAAGGCGGGTTGTTATACAGGCACGCATTATGGACGAAGTTATTGGCCTATTAACACTGTGCTCGGCAATAATAAAGAATTTGTCGCATATCAATATCCAACAAATAGGGTAAAAATTGGTTCAACAACATTACTAAAAGACGGAAAAATTAATTTGCAAAAATTGCTTAAACAAGTTCCGACAATATTTAAAGTAAAAAAACTAAAAGTCAAAGTTTTAGAAAATAAAATAAAAAGCTATCAGCAAAGTTATCTACAAAAATCAAAAGGGCAAGCTCAAGTAATTTTCCCGAAATGCCCAGCTACTATGTTCCGGTTTACATTGAAAATTAATAAAAAATCTTATTCAAAAATTTGCAAGGGGGCGAATGATAAAGCGTTTAAAATACAAAATGGTTGGCAAGCTGATTATAACATTAAAAATAGAAGCCCTGTCAGAGTAGATCATTATAAGAATGGCTTACAACATGGACCCTTTAAAGTAATCTACGAAAATAAGGATTGGTGGCAAGGAAATTATGTCAAGGGGAAATTGCATGGTCTGCGTCGCTATTGGTATTCGAATGGCCACAAATGGACCGAAGGTCATTTTGTTCATGGTAAGCTAAACGGTTTGTATTATTCTTGGCATCGCAATGGCAAAAAAGAAGATAATACTATGTTTGACATGGGTAAAATTATCTATCTGAAATGTTGGGATAAAAAGGGAATCAAAAAAACCAATAAACAATGTGGCTGGGATCCAGTTGCAGTTGAGAAAAAGCGTAAGCGTGAAAGACAGCAGTTGAAGGAATTGCAGAAATGGAATAGCTGTAGCTAACAGCTAGAGTTATTCGATGTCTATAATTACCTAATAATTTACGCGGAAATAGCCTTAAATTTAAAATCTATCAAAAAAACTGGTTTTTATCCAATCATATAGCGACTCTGTGTTTCAGGTCTGAAAAAGATTATACTTGCAGACCTAGGCAAGCGAATAGCTATAAGATATAGAATGACAAATAAATTCTTTAGGAATGAAGCTCGGATTATAGCGTGGATAAATTTTTTTAAGTTAATTGATGGGTATTATGTATAGGTCAGATTGCCAGCATATTGAAAGTCAGCACGCAGGAGAAGTTTGTGTGCATTTGTTTGATGGTAAAGCAGAAGAATTCTATCGTTGTTTTACCGGTGAAAATAAGCAATACAATTTAATCTGCCCAAAATGCAAAACTTATTTAGAAAAGTTTCAATTAAGCATGAAGAAAGTTTGCCTAGATTGCTTTGATAAAATTGATTCTAACGGTGACTTCTTTAATTTCATTGGTGAACCTAGTTACGATTATAGTCCTGATTTATATCATTTTAATTACCAAGAAATCACGGTCCCGGCATTACAACACCAATACATCATGGCAATGCAGCCATTGCTTTATACGAGCGGTTCACAGTGGATAATTTTTGACGGTCTTGGAAATTTGCAATTATTAGATTTGTCCTGCAATACAATTGTACTCATTAACCAAGTTTCCAATGATCTCATCGACAAGGCAGGTGATATACATATTATTGTATCAAATGAATCCGACTATGTTGCAATTATAAGTCGAAGCAGGTTGATGAAGGATACTAAAGATTGGAATAAGGGTGTGGTGCTAGATCTAATAAGTGGCGAGATCACTATGTTATTAAGCCGTGGTGATTACCATACTGCGGTCTCTGAATTTCCAATCGCTTTTTTTCGAGATGAAGAGCGCACACTCATTATTCATGCTACTAATTGGAATCGCTTGGATATCTCAGATCCTGCGACCGGCATTGTTATTAGTGAGCGTGAGTTTAATACTCGACCTACTGAAGCGTGGCGATTTAATCAGAATACGATGACAGAGTTTAGCGGACGTTTGTCTGTTTCACCAAACCAGCAGTGGTTAATTGATGATGGTTGGCAATGGGGACCAGTGGGCTGCCTCTCTTTATTCAGTATATCACGTTGGTTAAATGACAATGTTTGGGAGGCTGATAATGGGCCTTCAAAATCGAAATTAGTCATGAAAAACTATTTTTGGGGAGCACCGAGTTGTTGCTTAGATGGCGATACCTTGTGTGTTTGGGGGCAGGGTACAGATGAAAAAAACATAATTCCCGCAGCGGTTTTATTTGATATCAATACGCGTGAACAAATAGATTGGTTCCCAGGGCCAAGCAGAGGTTTGTTTGTGTATGATCAATTACTTTACACGACAGACGAAAATGATAATTTGTCAGCTTGGGATTTAAGTAATGGCAATCGAGTGGTACTTGAAAAAGGTTTCTCACCTCAGCTATATCATGCGACGAGTCGCCAGTTTTTAAGTTATCAAGGCAAGGGAGTATTTACGCTTGGTCAAATTGAATTCTAATATTTCTAATTTATTCTTGTGAGTACTTTGCATGGCTAACAAGTATTTGTTTAATTTAGCTGATGGACGGCAAATGTGTTTTCAGGAATATGGCGATTTAGATGGTTTTCCTGTCATATATTGTCATGGTTTTCCTGCTTCACGTCTTGAGGCTGCGCTGATCGCAAAATCTGCGCAATCGCAAGGCATTCGTTTAATTGCTGCTGACCGGCCTGGCATGGGGCTTTCTAGTTTCTGCAAAAATAGAATCATACCTGATTGGAAAAAAGATCTAGAGCAGTTAATATCGCATTTAAAGATAAAACAATTTAGTATCATTGGAGTTTCCGGTGGAGCACCCTATGCATTGTCCGCAGCTTATCAAATACAAGATTGTGTTTATAAAGTTGGAATTGTTTGCGGATTACGTGATCTGCATGAGAGTGTTTCTAAAAAGGATTTTGGTTTTAGCGAATCTCTCCTAATTAATTTAATGTATCGATTTCCTATAGTTACTCGTCAACTTTATCGTTTTATTATTGGTCCTATATTAAAGCGATCACCCAAAACAGTGCTAAAAATATTAACGGGCAGTGCTGCTCAATCCGATATGAAAATATTTGATGATCAATCTGTTTTAAATCATTATCTAAAATTAATACGCGAAGCATTTCGGCAAGGCGCGCGTGGCGTGGCTTGGGAGTTATATTTATATACTCATTATAAAGTAGATTTTTTACAAGATTATAAAGGTCGTGTCAGTTTCTGGCATGGCAGGCAAGACAAAACAGTACCTGTGACGATGACTGAAAAATCGGTTTCGGAAATTAAAAATTGTCAAAGTTATTATTTTGAAAACGAAGGACATTTTTCTCTAGGCTTTCATTACATGGATCGAATTCTGGCAGATTTAAAACCCAAATAACTAAATATTAAAAGCACAATAAAAGTAGCCTGTAGGAACTTGCGGTCGTTCTCGCACGTCCATGTGCTCCACGACATAAGGCCGTCGTGGCTAAAAGTGCAGGAAAATGTTGCTTGAATCTTTTCTGTACTAGGCGTTTTGCAAACGCCTCCTACAGGCTACGTTTTTAAATTTTCTAGCTTGTAGCAGGAACAAATGCCCAATGGTTTGCGGGGCAGTCATGTTACTCAGCCAGCACTTTTTTTAGAAATCGCGCAGTATGTGATTTTTCATTCTTTGCAACTTCATCTGGTGTACCCGTCACAACAATACGTCCACCTTGATCGCCCCCTTCAGGGCCCAAATCGATAATCCAATCGGCTGTTTTAATGACATCCAAGTTATGTTCGATAACAACGATAGTATTGCCATGCTCGCGTAGTTTGTGCAGCACTTGCATTAATTGTTTTATATCGTGAAAGTGTAGGCCAGTAGTTGGTTCATCTAATATATAGAGAGTATTGCCAGTGTCACGCTTGGATAACTCGCGTGATAATTTAATGCGCTGCGCTTCGCCGCCGGACAAGGTGGTTGCATTTTGACCAAGGCAAATATAAGACAGGCCAACGTCTAACAAAGTACGTAGTTTACGCTTTAATACGGGCACTGCGTGAAAGAAGGGGTAGGCATCTTCAACCGTCATGTCTAATACTTCGCTTATATTTTTACCTTTGTAGCGAATATCCAAAGTTTCACGATTATAACGTTTGCTACTGCAGACATCACATGGCACATAAACGTCGGGCAGGAAATGCATTTCAACGCGCATCACGCCATCACCTTGACAAGCTTCGCAACGACCGCCTTTGACATTAAAGCTAAAACGACCGGATTTATAACCGCGTGATCTTGATTCTTGCGTGGCGGCAAATAATTCGCGTATCGGCGTAAATAATCCTGTGTAGGTTGCCGGATTTGATCGCGGTGTGCGACCAATTGGGCTTTGGTCAATATCAACTACTTTGTCTAGGTGTTCTATGCCTTCTATGGAGTCATGCGTTGCAGGTACCGTGCTTGCCTTATTAAGCTCACGTGCGGCAAAGCGATATAAGGTATCGTTTATTAAAGTCGATTTGCCTGAACCTGAAACGCCGGTAATGCAAGTCATTAAGCCAAGCGGAATACTCACGTTAAGGTTTTTTAAGTTGTTAGCGCTCGCTTTGTTTATTTTAATGACTTTGTTTTTATCGAATGAATTTCGATTTTTTGGGATTTCTATTTTTTGCTTTCCGGAAATATATTGTCCGGTTAAGGACCTTTTATTATTCTTAATTTCTTCTACGGTACCTTTAGCAACAATTTCTCCGCCGTGTACACCAGCACCTGGGCCAATATCAACGACATAGTCGGCAGCATGAATGGCTTCTTCGTCATGTTCAACAACAATGACAGTATTGCCTAGGTCGCGTAAGTAGGTCAGAGTATTTAATAGGCGTTGATTATCCCGTTGGTGTAAGCCAATGGATGGCTCGTCCAAAACATACATAACGCCAACTAGACCTGCACCAATTTGGCTTGCTAAACGTATGCGTTGCGCTTCACCACCAGATAAGGAGTCAGCACTGCGCGCCAGAGATAAATAATCTAAACCTACATTGACCAAAAAATCTAGGCGTTGGCAAATTTCTTTTAGTATTTTTTTAGCAATTTCGCCTCGATGACCAGTGAGGGTTAACTTAGCGAATAGCTTTTGTGCTTTAGCAATAGGCAAATCGGTAATACTGGTAATCGTATGTGTTTTAATAAAAACATGACGTGCCGCTTCGGTTAGGCGAGCTCCCTTGCATTCATCGCAAGACTGTACACTGAGATATTTTGCCAGTTCATCTCGCACTGCGCTTGATTCTGTTTCATGATATCGTCGCTTAATATTATTAATGATACCTTCAAAAGCGTGCGATTTTTTCGTTATTCGACCGCGATCATTTTTATATTGGAATTCAATAATTTCACCGCGACTTCCATATAAAACTAACTCTTTAACTTTTTTAGTTAGTTTTTCGTAGGGCTTTTCGATATCAAAACCGTAGTGATCTGCCAGTGCATTTATTATTTGAAAATAATATATATTTCGCCGATCCCAGCTTCGAATCGCACCGCCAGCAAGAGATAAATGTGGGTGCAGCACAACGCGCTGAGGGTCTATGACTTGTTGTACTCCTAAGCCATCACACTCAGGGCAGGCACCAATAGGACTATTAAAAGAGAATAGCCTCGGTTCTAGCTCCGAGATGCTATAACCACATTGTGGGCAGGCGAAGTTGGCAGAAAAGACTAGATCTTTTTTCTTAACGTCCTCCATGTAGGCAACTCTAGCTAGGCCTTTGGTTAAGGCTAAAGCAGTTTCAAAGGACTCTGAAAGTCGTAGCGCTAGGTCTTTTTTAATTTTAAATCGATCGACTACGACCTCAATGGTATGTTTTTTACGTAAATCAAGAACAGGCGTGGTGTCGAGATCAATGACCTTGCCATCAACTCGGGCACGAATAAATCCTTGTGCGCGCAGTTGATCAAAAACTTGAGAATGCTCCCCTTTGCGTTCCTCTATAATCGGTGCGAGCAACATCATCCGGGTGCCCTCAGGTTTAGCGAGAACTAAATCTACCATTTGGCTAACGGTTTGTGCATCCAATTCAGATTCGTGGGTTGGGCAGCGCGGAATACCAACGCGCGCATACAGTAATCTTAGGTAATCATAAATTTCAGTAATAGTGCCGACAGTAGATCTCGGATTGTGTGATGTAGACTTCTGTTCAATCGAAATTGCGGGCGATAAGCCTTCAATATGATCTACATCGGGCTTTTCCATTATCGATAGGAACTGTCGTGCATAAGCCGAAAGGCTTTCTACGTAACGTCTTTGCCCTTCAGCGTAAATAGTGTCGAAGGCGAGCGACGATTTTCCAGAGCCGGACAAGCCAGTGATAACAATAAGCTTGTCTCGAGGCAGGTCAAGATCTATGTTTTTTAAATTATGGGTCCGCGCCCCTCTTATAACGATTTTATCCATTGATTAGCCTTTTTGAATCGCAACCTGGTAATATACGCCTTCTTGTACCTTGAACGCAAAGGGGAAAACTAAGTGAGTGGCAATCAGCAATCTGGGCGACCAAAATTTCATCACCTAACGGGTGGTGAGAGGAAAGCCTGTTTTTCGCTTGCCTTAATAGTTGCTTTGCGTATGTTTGGCCTATTCATGATATTCCCAGTTTTAGGGTTATATCTAAAAGACGGATCAATTGAAGGTCTAACCGATATAACTCTCGGTATTGCGATTGGCATTTACGGTTTAACGCAAGGATTATTCCAAATTCCTTTTGGCATGTTGTCTGATCACTATGGTCGTAAACGGCTGATAGTGATTGGTTTATGTCTGTTTATAATAGGCAGTGTCGTCGCTGCATCATCTAGTTCTATTTGGGGCATCATTTTAGGTCGAGTGATTCAAGGTTGTGGGGCAATTGCCGCCGTGATTATGGCTCTAGCTGCCGATCTGACACGCGAGGAAGTGCGTACTAAAGCGATGGCCATAATAGGCGCGACCATTGGCATTTCGATTTTAGCCTCATTTGTAATCGGTCCAATGTTAAACAAGTTAATTGGCATTTATGGCATATTTTGGATGACTGCTTTTTTTGCAACTTGTGGACTGTTTCTGATTCTTTACGTTGTTCCTGAGCCAGATCATTTAAGTTTTCACCGAGATACTGAAACTGTACCGAAACAAATTAAAAAAGTTTTTAATAACGGCCAGTTGAATCGATATAACATTGGGATTTTTTTTCTGCATGTCATGTTTGCAGCTTGTTTTGTTGTATTCCCAACTATTTTCGGTAATATTTTTACGAATGATTCTTTCGTTATAAGCGAAGTACATTATGGCTTCATCTATTTGATTGCGCTTAGTGCATCAATGCTTATTATGATCCCGATGATCGTTATTGGCGAGCGACTACGGCGTATGAAAGAAATGTTCCTGCTGTCCATTCTATTCCTAATTGCGTCTCATTTTATTTTGTCGACCATGAATTTAAATATAAGTCTTATCGGCATTGCAAATCCGATGCAAACGATTGTTTTATTTTCAATTATGTTGATCGTTTTTTTCGGCGCCTTTAATTTTTTAGAAGCAGCCTTGCCATCGTTAGTCTCAAAAGCATGCTCACCCGAAAATAAGGGCACAGCAATGGGCGTTTATTCCTCGTTTCAATATTTTGGAACCTTTGTCGGCGGCATAATGGGCGGTGTTAGCAAAGCGTATTACGGCATAACTGGCGTTTATATCTTTTGCCTTTCGATGGCAGTGTGTTGGTTTTTGATAGCAATGAGCATGCAAAGTCCAAGATACTTAAAAACTCAATTACTTAATGTCGGTCCGCTGGACGAGAAAGAAGCCAAAAAAATGGTCGTTAACTTGACGTCTATTCAAGGAGTTGCTGAAGCGATTATCGTCAAGGAAGAAGGTGTCGCCTACCTTAAAGTCGATAGTAAAGCGCTCGATGAAGAGGCTTTATTTATGTATTCGAAAAGTACTGATTAATCAGCAGATTAACAATTGGGTTGGTAATTTGTTCACTAGAAGCTGCTGATCGGCTTAAAAAGTCAGAGGAAAACTGTATTTCGTTTATTACCAGCTTGTGCGATACTTAATATCAGTAAGGTGAGTGTAGAAAACACTTAATTTTAGCTTTTAGTTAGCGGAGAAAACTATGGCGCGTGGCGTAAATAAAGTAACTTTAATTGGTAATTTGGGTGCTGATCCTGAAGTCAGATATATGCCTAGCGGCGGAGCGGTGGCAAATATTACGATTGCGACGAGCGAACAGTGGAAAGACAAGCAAAGCGGTGAAACCAAAGAAAAAACGGAATGGCATCGAGTAGTATTTTTTAATCGACTTGCGGAAGTTGTTGGTGAATATTTAAAAAAAGGTTCACAAGTTTATGTAGAAGGTCGGCTACAAACTGATAAATGGCAGGACAAGGAAGGCAAGGATCGTTACACAACTAAAGTTTATGGAAATGAAATGCAAATGCTCGGCGGACGTGCTGGCGCTGGCGGTGCCAATCTTGGTGCAAACGATTCAAGCCCAGCAGCTGCACCAGCAAATGCTCCCGCTGCTGCGGTACCCGCTAATATGGGCGCAGGTGGTTTTGATGATGATATTCCTTTCTGAGAAAGCCCTGAACATATCCCGCTGAATTGACAGAGCACTCAAAAAAATACGATTTTTGTTTTGTTCACAAGAGCGTTTGCTTTTGGCGACACTTCTCTGTGTCGTACGAACCTCTGAATAAATCAGAGGTGCTCTATATGAGATCATATAGAGATTGAAAGTGTAAGAAAGCCTCTATTCATAGAGGTTTTTTAAATGCAAAGGCTTAGAAATGAAACTGCAAAGGGCGTCAGGTGGTTGTGCTAGCAATGACTAGCTTAGGCAATAATAAACGTATGATTATCATCGCAGGTCCCAACGGCGCTGGTAAGAGCCGCAAAAAATGCGCGTGAACAGGCAATTTTTCATAATACCAGGCTTATTATTTGGCAAGATAATAAGGTCGTTAAATTATCAGCAAATGAAATTCGTGAACAAGCTGCCGAATACAAGAAAAGTTAAAGATTGGCTGATAAATTTAGAGCTGCCATAAGTTTAAGCACATCACGAATGTGTTGAGGGTACCTCTAAAAATCGGCTGTTTGCCCTATTTGGCTTAAGGAAAAATCGTACGTTTCATTTTACTCGATCGTCCTCAAGGCGTTGCCATCGCTATATTTTCCAGATGATCAAGTAAACTACTTATTTAAGTCGTTTATCTTAAGGATAAACCGAGAAATCTTAAGGGTAAACTGAGAAATTATATGTTTGCCGTGGCTTATAATTTGTATTATTATCGAGCGAATGTCGAGTCTATGTAACCTAAGTCATCTAAACACTAATAGTAAAGAAAATTAATTATGTCTGTAGTTCCTGTAATACTATCTGGTGGAGCGGGCTCGCGTTTATGGCCCGTTTCGCGAGAAGCTCACCCCAAGCCTTTCATGCATATGCCTGATGGCGAGAGTTTGTTAGAAAAAACCTTAAAACGGGTTTTAGAAATCCCAAATGTCAAAAAAGTTTTAACGATTACAAATCGCGATTATTATTTTCAAACGGTAGATGAATATCAAAAAATTTCTCCTGCAGATAATATAAGCCTCGATTACTTATTGGAACCCGTAGGTCGAAATACCGCACCGGCAATTCTTTCAGCGGCATTATCTATAATAGAATCAGATAGCGAGGATGCGGTGATGTTGGTATTGCCCGCTGACCATCTAATATCGCCTATCACATCGTTTGTAAATCGGGTAGAGAAAGCTGTTACACTAGCGCAAAATAAGCGCCTAGTCACCTTTGGCATTAAGCCAACTAAGGCTGAAACAGGTTATGGTTATATTAAAAAAGGCCAAACGGCGTTAGGTGAGTCTTGTTATGCAGTGGATGAATTCACCGAAAAACCAAATCAAGCCACGGCGCAAATTTTCATTGATAGTGGTTCCTATGTTTGGAATGCAGGTATGTTTTGTTTTTCACCTGAAACCTTAATCGAAGAATTTGAAAAACACAATTCTGAATTATTAGCTCAAGTTCGCGAGAGTTGGCAGCATAAAGAGATTAGCCAAAGTAAGAGCTCTCAGGTCACTACATTAGCTAAAGAATCTTTTTCGAAGGTGGCAAGCATTTCAATTGATTACGCTATAATGGAAAAATCAAACCAAGTATCCGTTGTTGAATGCGACTTTAATTGGAATGATGTGGGGTCTTGGGATTCAATCAGTCAACAACTAGAATCTGATGAGAAAGGCAATTATACGGACAATCAAAATATTCTTTTAGACTCCGAAAATACGTGTATTCGAGGTTCAGATCGTTTGATTGCGGGTATTGGTTTGAAAAATATCATGATAGTTGATACTCCCGATGCCTTATTGGTTACAAATAAAGATAATGCGCAAGAGGTTAAACGGGTGGTTGAGACTCTGAAAGCAATCAAACATGAGGCGTATAAATTTCACAATACTGTGCATAGACCATGGGGAACTTACACTGTCTTGGAAGAAGGCGAACGATTCAAATTAAAACGAATTGTAGTCAAACCTGGCGCTATATTATCGCTGCAAAGCCATCATCACCGCAGCGAACACTGGATTGTGGTTTCAGGAACAGCGGTAACAATTATTGGTGACGAAAAAAAGACAGTCAATATTAATGAATCTACTTTTGTTCCAATCGGCGTTAAGCATCGATTAATTAACCCAGGTGTTGTTGACTTGGTTATGATTGAAGTGCAAAGCGGTGAATATTTGGGTGAAGACGATATTGTTCGTTATGACGACGAATATGGACGAGATGTAAAATAGAAATAGCAATCTACAGGTAAAACTATGAGCATTATTGAGACTATAACAAAAACGATCAAATCCGACGCGTTTCCGCGAATAATTCCTTTTGCCATTTTCATGCTAATAATGATCATTGAGTCGGCTGTGAAGAAAGCAGAAATTAGTGGCATCGATCTACGTTGGGTTGATGCGGTTAGTTTGATAATTGTTTCAGGCATTCTTCTTGTCTATTGGTCAAAATATAGTGAACTTAAAAAAGTTGATTCAAATCGAGGCATTGACTGGTTAATTACAATTGTGATTGGTATCGGAATTTTTGTTATATGGATTAATCTTGATCAAGCCTGGGCGACGATGACAGAGATTGATCCCGAAGCAAAATACAATCCATATGCAGCAGATGGAAAAAGTTTTGATTGGATACTCTTGTCTATTCGAATGGCAGAGTCAGCTTTAGTTGTTCCATTAATGGAAGAATTGTTTTTCAGGTCGTTTTTAATGCGCTGGATTGAAAAATCGGATTTCTTATCAGTGCCAGCAGCACAGGTAAGTATGCGCGCCATAGTAATAATGGCAGTCATTTTTATGTTGGAGCATAATTTATGGCTTGCAGGACTCATTGCTGGTCTTGCCTATGGCTGGCTTTATTGGCGTACCGGTAATTTATGGATGTGTATTTGCGCGCATGCGATTACAAATGCTGTCTTAGGTGTTTGGATTATCAAAACAGGGCAATGGCAGTTTTGGTAGTATAGTCATTGCGAGTTTGAGCGAAGCGAATGGCGAAGCAATCTCCTAAATTCAATTGATTAATTAGAAAAAATTAGCGCATAGGCTAGGAGATTGTTTCGTGGATTTCTGTGAACCCAACTCACGACATGCTCAAGACTCGCTTCACCTCAGAACCACTTTCGCAGTTTCATCAGTACTTCCCAGTTTGCTTCGCAATCTCCTTAGCCCCGCGTCGTTGCGAAGCTGCGTGAGCAGCTGAAGCAATCCAGCTCAGTGTCCAGAGCATCCGAAGGATGCGTGGGATCTTCATAACTCAATTAAGTAGCTTGGGGATGCTTAAGGGGCAATGATTACGAGATTGAATTTTAGAAATCCTACAAATGCTTAAAATAGATATCTGAATATAACAAATCCTTTTAATTCACTTCGATTATTCTATGTGATTTTTTCTATAATAGTCAAAAGTAAATAACAATCATTTCAAAGTTACAATTAGCCTTTAAAGTCGTTATGTTTGATGTATATGTTACAATTAGCCTTTAAAGTCGTTATGTTTGATGTATATGAAAAACGACGCAGGTTATCACTTATTATTTTCTCACCCAGAAATGGTTGCGGACTCACGGCTGTCCCACAGTTTGGAATTAATAAGAAAGGCTGGCCTTAAGATTATACATGAAAGTCTGAAAAGAACATTGAGATAACAGGGGTTAGGGGTTGGGTCACATCCTACTCGCGTTACCCATCAGTCGCTTAACCCTTGGTCGAGACATGAATTTGAGACGTCTGCCATAAGACTAATAAATGTTAAACCTGAAACAGAGCATTAGTTGTTTATTATAATTTTGAAGGATCTGTAGCCCGGCTCTTTACGACTGCAGGGATGCGGGAGGTAGAGCAACGCAGGAGCAGTTGCCGAGAGCCGGGGTGGACTTAAACAGTGACTCCGTAGTGTATACAGCGGCATAAATGATGATGGCTGAGTTTATAAGACGAGCTAGTGCTTTGTTTGAACCCAATTCCACCCCGGCTCTGAAGAGCCGGGCTACAGCAGATATTGAGTATTGCCCTTCCTATACTAAGTACGCGGTTAACTGTGGGATAGCAGTGGTTGCGGACTTATTTCTTCATTTTGTAGAAGAAGATTGGGTTCAAGACTTGGATTTTAAAACTCTTAATCGAGTGAATACGAAACTACAGGCAGACAATTTGAAGCAGCGTGAGGGAGATATTATTTATCGCGTGTAGACTTTTAATGGCCATCCTATTTATTTGTATCTGATGTTGGAATTTCAATCTCAGACTGATCGATGGATGGTGCTGCGTTTTAATACTTATGTCTCTTTGCTTTGGCAGCATTTAGTCAAAGAAAAACAGCTCTCAACCAAGGGTTTTTTACCACCCATAGTCGGAATTGTGCTTTACTATGGTGAGTCTCGCTGGACTGCGCCAACCCAACTTTCTGATTTGATTGATCTAGCCCGCATATTTCACAAAGACGGACTGCATTTTTTAATAGTTTTTTCGATCAGAAGTTTATGATCGACACATGCAAATTTAGAAAAGACAATCTTTCCTATTTGGATTCAGGACAAATCTGGTGTTGCATTTAGCTTGATCGCCCTCAAACCATAGCCACCGCTATGCTTTTTCGGACGATCAAACAAACTGCTTAACCAGATTTCCCCTGTAATCCAAATCATTTATGAAATAAGCAGGCTCGCAACTGATTCTCATCTACAGGCATTTCAGCTTAAAATGCGCTATTATTTAATCGAGGAAAATCAATATCAGCGCGGGAAAACGGATTCTTTAAGCGGTACACTTTTTAAGCTGAAGAATTGTAGGTCTACGCATGAGCTACCAGGGTTAGTCAAGCAGCTAGCAGCTTTGCTTAAGCAAACTGTATGGCACAAGCTTAGGACGTGATTTTTCGATCTGGTTAGAGGTGCCCTACATGAAGTGTGTTTACCTGCCAAGGGGTTGGAAATCGAATTTGATCAGGCAGATGATTTGTCGGAGATTAACAATATGTTACAAGCTAGAATCGTACGATGGCAAGAAGAATTATTAGCTAAGGGCATCGAGCAAGGCATCGAGCAGGGTAAAATAAAACTATTGGAACGCTTGCTTATACTTAAATTTGGTTCACTTCCTACCTGGGCACAAAATTGATTGCAAACCGCTTCATCGCAAGATTTCGAGCGCTGGACTGTGGAAATATTTGATGCAGAGTCGCTCGAAAAACTTATTGAAATAAAATAATGGCGCTCTTCAATATACACTCATCTCGTACTTCGTCGCTAAAGCTCACAGCCTGCGGGTTTTTAAGTATTAAAATTACTGTTAGATTTTGAAATACTCTTTATACCAATCAACAAAATTCTGAATGCCTACTTCAACCGTGGTTTCAGGTTTGTAGCCTAGGTCATTTTGTAAGTCACTGGTATCAGCATAGGTCGCAGGTACATCACCAGGCTGTAGTGGTAAAAAGTTTTTAATTGCTTTCTTACCTAAGCAGCTTTCTAATACTTCAATATAATGCATTAGCTCGACAGGGTTATTATTGCCGATATTATAAAGCTGGTAAGGGCAGTAACTTGTGGCTGAATCAGGGTTGTCACCAGTCCAATCAGGATTCGGTTTCGGAATATGATCTAACACTCGAACGACTCCTTCAACGATGTTATCTATGTAAGTAAAATCTCGCTGGTGATTACCATTATTAAACACGTCAATCGGTTTGCCCGCTAATATATTTTTTGTAAACAGAAATAGCGCCATGTCTGGTCGACCCCAGGGGCCATACACGGTGAAGAAGCGAAGCCCAGTTGCAGGGATATTAAATAAATGACTGTAAGTATGAGCCATTAACTCATTTGCCTTTTTGCTAGCAGCGTACAAGCTCACAGGATGATTGACGTTATCATGAACCGAAAACGGAAAATTAGTATTGGCGCCATAAACCGAACTACTTGAAGCAAACACTAAATGTTTTACATCATTATGCCGGCAGGCTTCTAATATGTTAGTAAAACCAACTATATTTGTATCAATATAAGCATGTGGATTTTCTAATGAATAACGTACGCCGGCTTGAGCTGCCAAGTTAACAACCATATCAGGTTTATGTTTTTTAAACGTATCCGCTACTGCATCTCGATCTTCAATGCTAACTCGCACATCGGTAAATTTATCAAAAGCTTTGACTCGCTCAAGACGTGCAATTTTTAGATTTACATCATAATAATCATTTAGATTGTCAATGCCAATGACCTCATCACCGCGCTCTAATAATCTAATGCCAAGGGTGGAGCCGATAAATCCGGCCGCGCCGGTGATGAGTACTTTCATTAGTATTTCCTAAATAGTGTGATTTACAAACGACCGTCTACTAAGTCTTTATCCAATACTGATTTTACGTCATAGATTACGCAGTTACTTTGGCCATATTTCGTGAGTTCGCTGTAAGTTAAATTTGAGAATTGTTTATGTGGTACGGTAAAAACAATCGCATCGTAGTGATTTTCTTCTAGATTATCAATTAGCTCTAACTGATATTCATCTAAAGCTTCTTTTTTGTCTACCCAGGGGTCGTATACATCAACATGAGCATTGTAACTTTTAAACTCATCAATTATATCGATGACTCGAGTATTGCGTAAATCAGGACAGTTTTCTTTAAAGGCTAAACCCAAAATAAGTATTTTTGAATCGACTACATGAATACGCTTACGAGTCATCAGTTTTATAACTGACTCAGCAACATAAGCGCCCATGCCATCGTTTATTTCGCGTCCTGCCAATATAATGCGCGGGTAAAAGCCAATTGATTGGGCTTTATAAGTTAAGTAATAAGGGTCAACGCTGATGCAATGGCCCCCCACTAGGCCAGGGCGGAAAGGTAAAAAGTTCCATTTAGTGCCTGCTGCTTCGAGTACTTCCAGGGTATCTATGCCCATTTGATTAAACAGCAACGCCAACTCATTGATTAGAGCAATGTTGACATCGCGCTGAGTATTTTCTATGACTTTAGCCGCTTCCGCGACTCGAATGCTTGATGCCTTATGAGTACCGGCTGGGATTACAGTTTTATAAAAATTATCGATGTAGTCGGCAACTTCAGGAGTCGAACCAGAAGTTACTTTTAAGATTGATGTCACTCGGTGTTCTTTGTCACCAGGATTGATGCGTTCTGGACTATAGGCTGCATAGAAATCTTGATTAAAGACTAGACCAGACTCAGCCTCCAAAATTGGCACACAAACTTCCTCCGTTGCGCCCGGATAAACAGTAGACTCGTACACCACAATGTCATTTTTTGATAAAATTTTACCCACTAAGCTGGATGCTTTTTCTAAAGGCGTTAAATCAGGCTTCTTATATTCATCAATAGGTGTAGGCACCGTGATTATGTAAATATTGGCTTTTTTCAAGTCGTTGACTAATTCGGTAAACTGAAGTTGCTTGGCATCGCTTAACTCTTGGTCGCTAATTTCCAAGGTAAAATCATGGCCATTTTTTAGTTCACTAATTCTTTTGCTGTTAATATCAAATCCGATAGTCTCGAAATGATTAGATATGGCGACAGCCAGAGGCAAGCCAACATAACCTAGACCGATTACAGCCACTTGAGCGGAGTTTTGTGAAAAAGGCATGTTTATTCCAGATACTGTTTAAAGGCGCGATATTCTAGCATATTCTTTTAAGAGTCCAAGTGATTCTATGCTGATATAAGATAATAAATTTTATGTGTTGGCGTTAATCAAGGCTAAATTAGTTTATTTAACAGGAGCTTAACAAAATCCCAAATTAGCAATTAATCTAGGCTACTTTTAATTAGCGCTATGGTTTAGATCCTAAATCCGGTAAAATAGCTTCGAATTGAAAATCAGACAGTTAAATATGGAAATTTGAGTTTTAATTCTAGCTTACTATTTTTTCTAGCATTTTTTAGTAAACTGTTCATTTTCGTTTAAATAAATGCTTATTTGTAAAAGATTAGTTAATTTCGACATTATAAGCTATTTATTATTGATGATATCAGGTACTTTTCTTCGTCTTTTATGCAGATGTGAAAGAATTCTAAACTATTGGATTTGGTTTTATGGAAATTAAAAAGAAAAAAATATATAAGAAAAAAAAATATACTAAGACAAGCGGGTTTGCATGTCTAATAGTGTTTTTGTCACTAGCAAACTTTAATGTATTCGCGGATTCTGGTGTTTATAAGCTTGCGCCGGAAGATGTTTT
>QIKQ01000321.1 GCA_003233075.1 Gammaproteobacteria bacterium | reverse complement strand
CGTCAGATAGTGACTAAGGAAAAGCTAGAGGTGCTTGCTTTATTTTCTGATGAGGAGTTCCCTGAAGGCGAAGCATTAACAGAGACCATTGAAAGAGTCAAGGCGGTTGAGGCACTTCCAGTGATACCCTGGGGTGTTGGAAAGTGGCTAGGTACACGTGGAAAATTATTAGCTAACTTTATAACATCAGCTGATGCCAACGGTGTTTTTCTTGGGGATAATGGCGGACGCCCAACGTTCTGGGGAACGCCGAGTCATTTCAAGCAAGGCGAAGAAAAGGGGATGCTGGTGTTGCCAGGAACAGACCCGTTACCATTGGCGAAAGAGGTTGGGCGAGTGGGTAGTTTTGGTTTTTTTCAGGCAGAAAAACTTGTTTCTAACTGTCCAGCCGCTGAATTAATGGCGCGGCTTTTGGCGTTAAATGCGGTAGTTTCATCATATGGCAGGCTGCGGACGCCCTTCTCTTTTGTAAAAGATCAGCTTGGTATTCGCTTGAAATAAAGCATTTATTCGTTTATCTGTTAGAAATCATGAGAAATTAAATGGAATGTTAGAGGCTATACTATGAAGGTTCTTGTAATGGCTCCCCACCCGTTTTACCAGGAGCGAGGTACGCCGATTGCCGTTGATTTACTTTTAAAGGCATTAAGTGAACGAGGTGATGAGGTTGACTTGCTGACCTTTCATGAGGGTAGTGATCGATCATATCCAGGCCTGAAAATCGAAAGAGTCAAGCCCTGGTTTTCAATTGGGGCGATAAAACCGGGTTTTTCACTTAAAAAGCTTCTTTGTGATCTTCATATGATGGCGCGTTTCACCTGTTTTATGTTGACTAGAAAATATGATGTTGTGCATGCAGTAGAAGAGTCTTCTTTTATGGCGCTGCTTTTATGTCCATTAAGGAGGGTGCCTTTTATTGTTGATATTGATTCATCAATGACGACGCAGTTGGTAGATAAATTTTGCTGGCTACGCCCAGTGGAAAAGCTCCTAGGTTTTTTTGAAAGCTTACCGATTAGATTTGCAGCTGTTGTTGTGCCGGTATGTGATGCGTTAGCGAATGATGTTCGAAAATATCGCACTAAAAACATGGTTGTATTAAAAGATATATCGCTTGTTCAGCCTCATAATGATGCAGAGAGAACTCAATCCTTGAGGGAAGAGCTTGGGGTTGACAATGATAAAATCATGTTGATGTATATAGGCAACCTTGAGTCGTATCAGGGGATCGATTTATTGCTCAAAAGTTTTCAGCTTACGCTAGAAACAGCGGCGGATTGTGTGCTGGTTATTATCGGTGGGTCTGACGCTGATATTGCAAAGTATAAAGGGATTGTTAGCGTCTCAGGGATTGGTGGTAATGTATTGATTATTGGGCGGCGCCCCGTGAAAAATATCGGTCAATATATGTCTCAAGCCGACATTCTGGTTTCACCCCGTATTCATGGTGTTAACACACCGATGAAGATCTATAGCTACCTTGATTCCGGAACGGTTGTGTTAGCCACCAGATTACCAACACATACACAAGTGATGAGCAGTGAGACAGGTATGTTGTCTGAACCATTGGAGCGTGAATTTTCTAATGGAATGTCTTCGCTTATTTCTGATGCGCCACTGCGAGTTAAACTTGCGGAAAATGCAAAGGTTTTTATTGAAAAAGAACACAGCTACTCGGCATTTAAATCCCGTGTTGATGAAATCTATACGTTGGTAGAGCCTCGTTTATGAGTGGCCAAGCGGGTAAAGATAATCTGGTTCCCGACACATCCAATACATATGACATGGTTATTGTTGGCGGTGGAAGTCACGGTGGTGCGTTAGCTTGGCAGGCATCGATTAGAGGTTATAAAGTATTGTTGCTAGAGCGAGATGACTTTGTCAGTGGAACCTCGGCAAACAGCATGAAGATCATTCATGGTGGCGTTAGGTATTTACAGCGACTGGACATTGTACGGCTTCGATTGTCGGTTTCTGAGCGGACAAAATTATTATCTATTGCTCCTCATCTGGTTTTTCCACTGAAGTGTGTCATCCCGACGTATAAAAAGCTCTCAAAAAATAAATGGATCGTGGGCGCTGCATTTAAGTTGTACGATCTATTGAGTGCAGAAAGAAACAGGGGGGTATCTGAATGCAAACAAATCCTAAATACTGGCATTTTATCAAAGCGTGAGTTAAAACAGGCGTTTCCTGATATAAAAGATAATTGCTTCACTGGCGGCGCCGTTTGGTATGACGCGACAGTCCATAGTGCTGAAAGGTTGGTATTATCATACCTTTTTTCAGCTCAGGAACTCGGTGCTCATACCTTAAATTATACTGCGGTCACTGAGATACTAACAGAAGCAGGTCAGGTGGTAGGGATTGTGGCTATTGACAAGTTTTCGCAAAAAGAAATTCGGGTGAAATGTGGTCTCGTTGTAGATGCAACTGGGCCTTGGTCATTTTTTAAAAAATATTGTGATCAGACTCAAAAAAAATGGTATTTCACAAAGGCTGTTAACATTATAGTTAATCGGCGGTTGGTTGATGATGCTATTGGTTTGACGGTTCCCGCTAGTCAAAATGCAGTTAGTAGAATGTTATTTTTGGCTCCGACAGAAAATGCGACTGCTATTGGGACTTGGTACTTTTATTGTGAAGGCGGAATCGCTGCTGCGAATGATGTGACTCAGAATGAAATTACACTGATACTAAAGGATATTAATAGTGTATTGAGTGGCGTTGTATTAATGTTAAGTGACGTGTTCCGTGTTCAGGTGGGATTGTTACCGGTAAAGAGTGGCAAGCCGTCTATTGGTGATCCTGAACTAATAGCTGATTCCGAGATTGAAATGGCTGATAAATATGGTGGGCCTAGTGGCCTGGTGTATATTCAGGGAACAAAGTTGACTACGGCGCTTTCATCGTCAATTCGTTGTTTGGATGTCATTAATGAAAATACAAAAGGGCGCTTTGCAAAGGCTATTCACAGCGAAAAATTGTTTGATTGGCAAACAACCGATAAATACGGTGAGTTTTTGCGGGGATGTGAGGTAAAATATAAACACCTGTGGTCAGCTGACATTGTACGCGAGATCATAAGCTGCCTAGGCACAAAGATTGAAAGAGTAGCAGTGATCGCTGAGGCGAATATGGAATTGCAGGGCGTTGTCCCGGGCGGGGCGAATATTTCGCTCGCCCTGATTGCGTATATTATTGAAAATCAACGTGTTTTTACGCTTTCTGATTTATTGCTAAGAAGACTCAATGTTGGTGCTTATTTGGTACCAGCGATGGAGACGGTTGAATGTTGTGCTGATATATTAGCGCGACATTTTGGCTGGAGTCAGGCTATGAGGGCTGAAAATATAAGAGACTTACTGGAGACGTATCCGTCGTGGACAAAGGAAAAATAGCAATTACTGGTGCAACCGGGTTTTTAGGTTCGCATCTTACTACCCGGTTAATTGACGAGGGGTATCAAATTAACATCTTGGCGCGAGATGAAGGCAAAGCTAAGCAACTTGCTCATCAGGCTGTGAATGTTGTGATTGGCGATATTGCAGACCCTGAAGCGGCAAAACGCCTGTGTGAGGGGTGTCAATATGTCGTTCATTTAGTCTCTAATTTTCGCACAGCTTCTGGGCCACCTGAAAGCTATCATCATATTAATGTGGACGGCACGAAGAATATCTACAATGCTGCCAATGGTGCCGGGGTAAGTCGCTTTGTTCATTGCTCTACCATTGGCGTACATGGCAGTGTGAAGGTGAGTCCTGCAACAGAAGAGACCGAGTTCGCGCCTGGAGACCTGTATCAGGAAACGAAGCTTGAGGCGGAGCAGTATGTGACTGAGCAGGCTGGAAAGACGACAATGGAACTTGTCGTGGTTAGGCCAACATCAATGTATGGGCCGGGTGATATGCGCATGCTTAAGATGTTTAAAATGCTTAAAAAAAGAACCTTTTTTAAAGTTGGCCCTTGTCAGGAGAACTTTCATGCTGTTTATATCGACGATATTGTCGACGGTTTTATTAAAGCAATAGAGACGCCTGGGATTGATAAAGAAAAACTATTGATTGGTGGTAGTGATTATCTCCCGCTGGAGAATTATATCGATGTTGTCGCTAGGGCGGTTGGCGCGCCTCCACCGAAGCTTCGTTTCCCTTATCCTCTATTTTATTATGCTGCGATTGTGTGTGAGAAAATATTTAGGCCTTTTGGTGTGGAGCCTCCACTGCATGTGCGCCGTGTCCGATTTTTTAAAAATAATCGAGCATTCAATATTGATAAGGCTAAGCGTGTCCTTGGATATGCGCCTAAGGTATCACTAGAAGAGGGAATGAAGCGGACTGCAGCTTGGTATAAAGAAAATGGTTATCTTTAAAGGTACTTGAATTTTATGGACAAAGAGACTAAAAAAAACATCAAAAGTACGCCGGACTGGAATGCTTTATATTCAATTATTAAAGAGCTAGATTACACTTCACTCAATACACGAGAGATTGAGTTAGTGAATCGACAGATAGAAAAGACACGAGCAAACGCTGATTTGAAAGTTGCTTATTTGTCCAATCATACGATTGATACTCTAGCACCGTATGTAAGCGTTATTTCTGCTATGCATGGAGTAAATGTTGAGAGTTATATTGCTCCATATGATCAATACTTTCAGGAGTTATTATCTGAAACCTCAGGGACTATTTTATTTCAACCGGATATCATTCATCTCGATTTATCTGTCCGGGGGCTTGCGCCCCTTATTTGTGAGAAATTTCTGTCATTAGATGATGCGCTAAAGCTCGCAGAGCAAGAGCGAATTATTTCATTAATATCACAGCTTGCTAATTTAGCTATCAAGCAAACCAACGCGTACTTGTTAGTGTCTAATTTTTTACAGCCAGCTTATCCGCAAGGTGGTATAGCTGATTTAAAACAGCAACAAAGTGAAACCGAATGGTATTCACGGCTTAACCTCGCGTTGATTGGAAGCTTGCGAAATAATAATCGTGTTTTTCTAGTCGATAAAAATAATGTGCTTGCCCGTGTTGGCAAAGAAAATGTAACGGATAGCAAGATGCTGTATCTTGCCAAAATGGAACTGAATGATGTGGGGCTGCAAGCATTAGCAAGTGAGTTGAATCGTTACATCATTGCGATCGCGGGAAAAACAAAGAAAAACCTTGTGCTGGATCTGGATAATACGCTGTGGGGTGGGGTTATTGGAGAGGATGGTGTTGATGGTATTAAGATTGGAAAGGGGTATCCTGAGGGTGAAATTTACTATGCGCTGCAGACTTATATTAAAAACTTAAAACAGCGTGGCATTATTCTTACATTGGCGAGTAAAAACAACCTGGAAGATGTTGAAGAGGCTTTTGAAAAGCGAACTGAGATGCCGTTAGGATTAAGCGACTTTGCTACCAAAAGAATTAACTGGGATCCTAAACATACCAACCTAGTATCAATGGCAAAAGGATTAAGTATTGGCATTGATAGCTTTGTTTTTCTCGATGATAATCCGGTGGAAAGAGCGTTAGTAAAAAGCACACTTAAGGAAGTGGTAGTCCCTGATCTCCCTAAAGACCCGAGTACCTATTTGAATATTCTCATGCGTAGCCCATATTTTGAAAAGCTTTTTTTGACAGAAGAAGATGCTCATAAAACAGAACAATATGCTGCAAATGCCCAGCGTGAAGATACTAGAGAAGAGATTGGTGATATGAGCACGTTTCTTAGCAGTCTTGGCACTAAGGTGACTATTGAGATCGCGAAAAAGGAAAATATTCAGCGTGTGCATCAGTTATTTAGCAAAACAAATCAATTTAATGTAACGACAAAACGACATGGTGTGCCTGAAATAGAAAATTTTATCGAGAATGAGAGTTTTGATTTGTTTTCGATTTCGGTGACTGATAATTTTGGTGACTTGGGGATGATTGGCGTCGTGTTAGTGGAGATAAAAGATGACATTGCTTATATTGATAGCTTTATTATGAGTTGTCGAGCGATGGGTCGCGCGATAGAAACGGTTATTATGAATGTTATCAAAGAAAAATATTTACCAGCTGCTTATGCTAGGCAGCTGGTGGCTGAATATATCCCCACAGCAAAGAATGTGCCTGTTAAAAGTTTTTTTGATGATCAGGGATTTGATTTAGTGGAAAAGGGCGACAATGGAAGGATGCGTTATGAGCTTAAGTCAAAAGCGAAGGGCGCTGAGTCATTGGAATGTATTGGTATTGAAATTTACGTTGGAGAGTGAGAATGGATGGAAATCTAATGGAAGTTGTTTCTGAAGTATTTGGTGTCGATGAAGATGATATTACCCCGGACACTAGCCCTGAGAATCTTGATAACTGGGATTCAATGAATCACTTAAAATTAGTGACAGCAATAGAAGAAGAATTTAGCATTAACTTATCAATGGATGAGGTTGAGGCGATTGTGGATGTGAAGTCGTTGTCTGATATTGTCAATAATCATGCGAAGTAATGACTCATGAATCTAGGAAAAATCATAAGGCGTTTCTTGATACCAGCACCTCTAACGACGATGCTGTATTTACTTAAATCCGGTTGCAAGGTGAGCCCTAAGTCCGAAGTTGAACTGTCACCATTGATTTCAATTGGTAAAGGCACTCAAATAAGTTCTTTTACAAAAATAAAAGCATCTGATGGTGAGTTGACTATCGGTCATGATGTTTCAATTGGAACGAGTTGTTTTATTTCTGCTGATAAAGGTGGGGTTTTAATTGGAGACCACTGCATGATTGGTTCTAATACCACAATTGTTGGTAATAATTATCGTTATGATGCGCTTGATACACCGATTTGTCAGCAGGAAAAAACTTCAAAGGGCATTAGCCTTGGTTCAAATGTATGGGTGGGTGCTGGTTGTGTGATTCTTGATGGTGCACAGGTTGGTGTGAATGTCATCATTACCCCTAATTCTGTTGTCTCGGGAAAGATTGCACCTAATACAATTGTGCAAGGTAATCCTGCAAAAGTAATTTTCACTAGGCGCTAATACTTGTGACTAGTCCAAAAGAATTTGAATCTACGCTTTGCGTTAGTGAGGCGATGGTTAATGCCTTTGCTTCATTAACAAGTGATGTCAACTCATTGCATCTGAATGAGGAAGTGGCACGAACATCTAGGTTCCGTACTCGTATTGTGCATGGCATGTTGCCTTTTAGTTTTCTGGCTTTTTTAACCGAAGAATTTCCTAGGAAAAATGTACAGTTTACTTCATTTCGAACCCGCTTTTTAAAGCCGATTCATTATGAACAACAGGTAGTTGTTAAAACTAGATACACACCAGTATCGACAGACAGTGGTGATGTTAATGCGTTTGAATTCGAGACGGTGATTTTGAAACTGCCGCAACAGGAAAAGGTAACAGAGATTAAAGGGGGATTTTATACGAGTTCCCCTTCAGGAGAGTTTTTATGCGATCAACATGTGTCAGGTACTGCTAGTTTGCTGGCGAATGAACTGGATGAAGAGAGACATACGCTGGATTCTCTAGCTGTAGGCAATAAAGATAGCTATGCTTTTCAACTTGATGGCGAGAAGCTTAGCTATTTTTTAATGAAAGTGCTTTCCTGTGATGCTGGCTTTATTGAAGCTAATACGCTTCCGAGCACTAATTTGATTGCTTCGTTATTGCTATCCACCATTGTTGGCATGAAAATTCCGGGCCGTTATGCGACATTTTCAAGTTTCAAAATTGATTTTACTCAAGCTGTACCTCTCAATACACCATGCTATTTACATACCGTTATAAGGCGTATATCGAAAGCCTCAGAGGTTGTTAAAACTGCCGTTACGATTGAAAGTGGTGGACAGCAACTCGCTGAGGGTAAGATTGAGTCGCTGGTTAATCCACCTCCTGTGAAAATGCTTACATGTAATGAAATTCTTGATAGTGGTCTGCATGACATGGGGCTGAAAGGAAAGGTTGCTCTAGTGACTGGCTCGTCCCGTGGAATTGGAGAAACTACTGCTAAATTGTTAGCAATGCTGGGTTGTAAAGTTGTTGTTACTTACTACCGAGGTAGTAGTGATGCTCAGCTTATTGCAGATGATATTACTGCTGCAGGCGGTGAAGTACTTGTGTGTCAATGTAATGTTACGTCTGAAGATAGTGTGGCTCAATTATATAGTGTAATTGCAGAGAGGTTTGGTGATGTTGATATTCTAGTTAACAATGCGGTAAAAGAGTTTTCTGCGGCTGATTTAGAACAGTTAAACTGGAATGATTTTCTAGGTGAGTTAGAAGTTGCGCTTAAAGGAGCTCATCTCTGTTGTCAGCATGCGATACCTGGATTTAAGCGAAACAAAGGCGGCAAGGTGATCAATCTTTCGACAATAGCTGTTGCGAACCCGCCGTCGGGGCAAGCAAAATATATCGCTGCGAAGAGTGCTTTGGAGGGGTACACTAAAAGCCTTGCTAAAGATCTTGTGAAAAATAATGTACAGGCAAATATTGTTGCCCCTAACATGGCGGAAACTGACTTAGTAGCGGGGATACC
This sequence comes from Gammaproteobacteria bacterium, assembly GCA_003233075.1. Taxonomy (GTDB): domain Bacteria; phylum Pseudomonadota; class Gammaproteobacteria; order SZUA-21; family SZUA-21; genus SZUA-41. Next base: position 6,497 of record QIKQ01000321.1, on the reverse strand, counting down.
CACAGCGTATCGTAGTAAAATTGCGCAGTCACGCCCTTATGACCGCCATATAAAACCGATTGAGGTAGCGCAGAGCATCGCTTTTCTCGCATCGCCATGGTCGGATGCAATTACTGGTCAAAAAATTGTTTTGAATCTGGGTGAGCCTCCATTTGCTTGATAGACATCTGCTTTACGATAGTTGAATTTCGTAGTTGTACGGTGATCTTGGCGCGGTGAGCCGACCTTTTGTATCGAATTTTTTGGCTACTATGTGTTATTACTTATTATTGTAGACTAAATGAAAAGCTATAAATCATTGTTCAGTTCATCGGTAGTTGTCTTTATCGGTCTAGTGGTAAGAATTATTCTGGTAATGCTGTTTGAATTGCTGTGCGCACGATATCTTGGCCCTGAAAAATACGGAACATACACGCTTTTATTTACGATTATAGTCATTATATCGACAATTCCTACGTTAGGCTTAATTCAATCGACAAGGCGTTTTATTGCGCTTTATTATGATCAGAATAAGCATCGTTATGTTAAAGGGATCGTGCGGTTGTGTAATTACTGGGCCATCTTTTTTGGTGTGCTATTGAGCTGCTCTGTCTATTTATTAATAACCTTTATTGATACTAGCGTTTACTCAAATGAGGAGTTAATTGCCTTACTCCCTCTCATGTTACTTATCATTCCATTTTACGCGCACAGGCGGTTAGCCATTTCAGTTTTTAGTGGCTTTAAAAATACGGCGTATAAAGTAATCTTGGAAGACTTGGCAGAGCCTATTATTAAGATACTTGCCATATCAATTATTATGATGATTGGTGGTTCGTTAACGGATCTGACATATGTCACCATCATCGGATACATGTTGCTCGGTGTAATATCCTTAACGCTTGTGGCCCGATCGTTAACAAAGGTTGTTCAAGCTAGCGTTGATATTTCTATGCCATGGAAGGTGTTTATTGGTTTTAGCGGTGCGATGGTTGTGACAGAGCTAGTTGAACTGATTCTGACATGGCTGGATATTATTATGTTAGGGATGTTGTCTAGCGATTATGAGGTGGGTCTTTTTCGTGCAGCAACTCAGCCTGCTATGTTGGCCTCAGTAATTTTAACTAGCTTTGCATTTATCTACATGCCTTTGGCGACTGAACTGTACGGAAGGAAGGAGTCTATTGAGTGGAAAAAACTGAATAATCTGATTTCTCTCTGGTCTATGACTCTGGCATTTCCAATCAGTGTTGTGTGCATAGCATATCCTGATGTAATAATTGGGGTGTTGTTTGGTGAGCAGTATGCTGATGCTGAAGTGACGCTTAGAATACTTGCTCTTGCATACATTTTTCATTCTGCATGTGGGTTTACTGGTTTGAATTTAATTATCGGTGATAAATCGACAACTCAAATGAAAGGAAAATTAATGTCACTTTGTATTCATGTGATATTAAATATCATTCTCATCCCTGACTATGGGGCGCAAGGAGCGGCTATTTCGGTATTATTGTCCTTGATATTTTCAAATGCTTACAATTTATACTGGACTAATAAATATTTCTCTATTCATCCCTTTGAGAAGCGATATTTCAGTCTGTTAATGCTTAATATTGGAATATCTATTTTTCTATATTTACTGCTGGGACCTTTTGATATTCCGGGTTATCAAAAAGCTATTTTAATGGGGCTATTGCACCTTCCATTGCTTGTGTTGATAAGCTTAAAGGTTGGCGTTGTCAAAAGAGAAAATTTTTTAATTATTCTTGAATGGATTCAGCAGGCAAGGAAATCGAAATGAATGGATGGGCGTATGCATTATTGGGTGACCTTTTTAAGTCATTTAATCATTGTGAGTTAGATGTTGTTTTGATGAGAAGCTCTGACTGGTTAAATGATCGACCGCTCGGGGATATCGATTTATTGGTGCAGCCTGATCAGCTGAAGCGGCTTATGTTGTGCATTGATCAATTTACGAAAGAAGAAAACTGGAAAAAAATATTTGTAGATACGGATTCAAATCATACTCACTTAGTCTATGTGAAATTATATCAAGGTGAATTCCGTTCTGTTCATATAGATTTACAGACATCACTTGGGCGAAAAGGTTTTTTATACTGCTCAGCCTCAGAGGTCATGAGTGCCCCAGTTTTAATTGATGGCATTTATATCCAGAATGAGGCTAATGCTGTTTACTCGCTCATGCTTCATGTTTTGTTAGATAAGGGGGGAATGAAAGATGAATATAGGCAGTTGATATTAAATATCGATCCCAATACCCTTGAAGCGATCTTAGTTGATAGGTTAGATGGCCATATGGCAGGACTGATTATGAATTGGGTATCAAATGGGTTGTCAGATGACAATATGTCGGAAGTCTGTAACGCGACTAGAAGATCCCTGATCTTGAAGTACCCTATGAACAGAGTATTTCCTTTTATCCATAAAGTATGTCGAGTCTCGCGGTATTTTGCACGAAGACGGGGTGTTCTGATTGCGGCTTTAGGCCCGGATGGGGCGGGTAAAAGTACGGTGGTAGAAAAAGTAGAGAAGATGTTAGCATTTGGCGCCTTTCCTGTTGCAACGGTTTATATGGGAAAGAGGGAGACACTATTACCAACAAGTAAATTGATACGTCTTTATTATGATTATAAAGAAAAAAAAACAAAGAACGAAAATGGCGAGTCTGTGTCGACTGCCGTGATTCAGAAATTAACGGAAGATAAACCACGTAGCGCAAAAAAATATTGGATTTCCTGTGTAAAGGAGGCGTTAGGATTATCTAACTGGTTTTTAGAGCAGTGGGCTAGATATTTGGTTGATATTAGGCCAATCATGCAGCAGGGTGGTGTGGTGCTTTGTGATCGATACATTTATGATTTGGCAGATCGACCCAAGCGTAGCATCGTTTATACGAAATCATTTGTATGGTTCCTTAAGGTTTTCTTCCCAACACCAGACATTACATATTTTTACTGGGAAGAGCCCGAGGTGCTTTATGAACGAAAAATGGAAAATACGGTAGAGCGCAGTGCTTTTTTGATTGAGAACTATCGTTCTATCTTGAGTAACATCCCAAATGTGATTGAGGTCAGAACAAATATTAATGCAGATGAGATTTGTCTCAATGTGGTGGGTCGCATTGTCACTACAATGGATACATGACCGGTATGTTACAGCAATCAGCTTGGGATGTTTTTTTTCCTAGTCAGAAAAATCTGGTGATTGGTTTTTGTGGCGATAAAAGTAGAGTTGCATTTGAGTCTTCTTTAAAAGCATTAGCACTTAATCATGATGTGCGTGAGCAAACATCGGTTGATTTGCTTTTTTGTTCGGAACAGGTTTCTGGTGGGCTAACTCTGCAATTAGATGACCATCTGCCGATGTTGAAAAGTAGTGGTATTTTGTTTTATCTTTCACATAATGTGTCTGAGAATGGTGCGATTGTAACGGAAATGAGGCATCGCGGTCTCTCTGTAGTTGCGAATCTGACAGTAGAGGGAGAGGTGCTTTATGATGATAATTGTAAATGGGTTACGCTTATTCCCCGGACAGGAAAGTTAGACTATGTAAAGAGAGTATTAACTGAGTATGGCCTATTATCGTTGAATGGCAATAATAAAATGCAACTTGCAATATTTTCTTATACCGATTCTGTTAGTTGGTTATTTTCGCTTATTGATGAACTTGGTCGGTTGGACTATGTTAGTCAACCTGTAGAGGTGGGCCGCATCGATAAGATGCGGACCGGAAATGTTGTTGTACAGTTGATTGATAATGATCGGACCAAGTTTGCGATTAAAGTATTAAACGCAGAAGATGAAATAGAAGACGAGGCTGGAATTCATCCGTGGTTAGATAAAATGATTGAACGACCGGATTCGCCACCTGAAATCAGAGGTACTATTCCAAGGGTCTTTGTATCTACTGATTTTCAAGGGGCTTCTTTTCAACTGGAAACATGGATGAGTGGTAAGCCTGCCTCACTGTTTTTTTATAATCGGAAATATAGAGAAGTAATCATTGATCGTGCTATTAATTGGTCTGTGATGTTTCTCAATGCCACACGTAGCGATAATGGGTCGCTGGTTATTGACGCTAGTTACATTAGATCGGTAATGCGGAGTTTTTCTGCTAAATCAGGTAGGACTGATACTCTCTCGGCTAAAATAATAAATTACATTTCAAAGAATTTATCATTACATGACTGCCCGGTTGTTAGTTGTCATGGTGATTTTTGGATAGCTAATATATTAGTGGATGAACAATACCGTATTACTGGTGTAGTTGACTGGGAGTTTTCAGAAGAAAAAACTTTTCCATTGATTGATGTTTTTCATTTGATTTTTCATCGGAAAACGGTTTTCAAGTCTTTTCAGCCATGGAAGGAGTTGGAGAATGTTTTTCGAGGGAAGATGGGTGCTGTTAATCGCAAAAGAATAGTGAAATGCCTGCGGCAGCTAAATATCGATGTCGCGTTATTTTCATCTTTATTACTGCTGTACTGGGTTAAATACCTTGAGACTAGGGTGGCAATGATGGAGGGGAATGCTGGTTGGTATGAGGCTGCTTTTCTGGATATTTATGAGCTGTTAGATGAGCAATCTGTTGCAGACTGGGATAGCCTGTGCAATAACTTGATGTGATTTTGAGTTATTTGATCTACTAAGATAAGATGCAGTGGCAAGTTTATTCTGGTTATTTTAATTTTGCTCAATCGGATCTTGAATGGCAGTGCATTATTGTCAGGCCCTTAAAATTATTGCTTGGCTTCTTGCTTGACGTTAGAATTGCACTGACGTTGTTTGAATAAATTATTGGGCGAAACTAGGCATTTCGTAGAAATGTAGACGGTTTCATTATGCTGAAAGCTGGCGAGTATGAAAAGGTCATAGTATGAAAATAGCATTAATGCTACGTAACTTGGGTCAGAAAGGCGGCATAAACGTATACACGATCAATGTTGTGTCGAACTTATTACGCCTAGATCAACGGAATGAGTATTTGATTTTATACAAAGACAAGGAGCAGTTAGGTGCCTTCAGTCAATATGATAACGCCAAAGAGTATCACCTTGATGCGCGAAACAAGCTGTTATGGGACCAGGTTGTTGTCCCGCGGTTTTTATCTAGAGAAGGGGTTGATCTGGTCTTTAACCCTAAGCATACGGTGCCTGTGTTGGGTGGGTGTAAAAAAACGATGGTGATCCATGGTGCGGAACAGTTTGAAATCACGAGTGCATTTCCTTTTGTAAATCGTATATATACTGCATTAACGATGCCTTTTTATGCGCGACGCTCAACGATTGTTATCACCACGACGCAAACTGGAGTTGATGATCTTTCTAGGCATTTAAAAATGCCGAAAGAAAAGTTTCGTTTTTTTTATGAAGGTGCGCATGATCGCTTTAAGAAAATAGAGACTGAAGAGAGCCTTCCTGTCTGTAATGCACTTGGATTGCCGGAAAAATTTATATTATTTGTTGGTGGACTGACGCCTATAAAGAACTTTGGTCGAATTGTAGAAGCTTATTCTTCTCTTATTCAAAAGCATGACTATACGCTTGTTGTGGTGGGGTTTAACCGATTTAAATTTGAACGCGAGGTGGCAACTGCTTCTGAGTTAGTTAAGGATAACAAGATTGTCTTTACCGGCTTTGTACCAGATGAAGACCTGCCTGCTTTGTACAATCAGGCTGAATTGTTGATATTTCCTTCTTTATATGAAGGGTTTGGCCTGCCTGCGTTAGAGGCAATGTCATGTGGCTGTCCGGTGGTAACATCAACAAAAGGTTGCACTAAAGAGGTGACTGGTGATGCGGCTATACTGGTTGATCCATATGATTCAGATGACATTTGTGAAGGAATGGCGCGCGTAATTGAAAACCCTGATCTTAGGGCGAATATGGTACCCTGATCTTAGGGCGAATATGGTTGAGTTAGGTTTAAAAAGATCTAAAAAATTCAGTTGGGAGAAGGCTGCGCAGGAGCTTCTGGCGTTGTTTGACGAAATGGATGCTGGTTAGCCTTTTTGTTTTTTAGTGGCCCTGTGTGCCGACTCAATAGCCTGTTGTAAATGGGGATATTAGTGGGCTAACTGTACTTTGTACTGTTCTAAATGAATAACTATGTGAATAGCGAACGTAGGGGTGAAACCCTTCAGTGGACACTTGTAATCGCTGTCGTTGTTCAGCGAAGAAAGTTCGACAATCATGCTCGCTCCATCAATAATTGAGTGCTGATATGTAAGTGATGCAGGGCTAGACTGGTGCCCTCAGTTTTTTGATTGTAGCTTGAGCCGATTTAGCGGGGTTCCTAGTGTTTGATTGTTCTTCTCTTGCCTCAAAGTCCTCTCCCTCTCTCTGAGTAACCTCTTTTTTATATGGTTCCTGTCCCTAGCTATTTAAACGTTTGTTTCATTATTGTATTCTGAAGTGGCCTCCTTCACCTGGATAACCTGAGGAAAAGTTAAGCTCTAACATGGTGTCAATCAAGCTCAGGCAGCTTGTGAAATAGTTT
>QIKQ01000145.1 GCA_003233075.1 Gammaproteobacteria bacterium | reverse complement strand
AAATATTCTAGTCATCCTAATTTGTAACCTTAAACTCTATAGTTGAACTTAAGTCCACCCCGGCTCTGAAGAGCCGGGCTACAGAGCCGGGCAAATATTCTAGTCATCCTAATTTGTAACCTTAAACTCTATAGTTGAACTTAAGTCCACCCCGGCTCTGAAGAGCCGGGCTACAGAGCCGGGTCACAAAATTTTGCAATACTTAGTTACTTACTAACGTGCTCAACAACGCGCAACAAGTTACAAGTGTAACCGTACTCATTGTCATACCAAGAAACCACTTTAACGAAAGTGCTGTCTAGTGCGATACCGGCATTAACATCAAAAGTCGAAGGAGCTGTATTACCACGGAAGTCAGTCGAAACAACCATTTCTTCGGTGTAACCTAAAACGCCTTTCATCGCGCCTTCGGAAGCCGCTTTCATTGCTTTACAAATGTCGTCGTAACTTGCTTCTTTGTCTAGCTCAACAGTCAAATCAACCACTGAAACGTCAGAAGTAGGTATACGAAAAGCCATGCCCGTTAATTTGCCATTCAATTCGGGAAGAACAACGCCAACTGCTTTAGCTGCACCAGTCGATGAAGGTATTATGTTTTCTAAAATACCACGACCACCGCGCCAATCTTTTTGGGAAGGACCGTCAACTGTTTTTTGAGTTGCAGTGGCAGCATGAACAGTTGTCATCAAACCACGTTTAATGCCCCAGTTATCATTTAGTACTTTAGCAACAGGTGCTAAACAGTTTGTAGTACACGATGCGGCAGACACAATTGCTTGACCCGAATAAGTTTCATGGTTAACGCCGTATACAAACATAGGTGTGCCATCTTTAGACGGAGCACTTTGAACTACTTTTTTAGCGCCAGCGTTGATGTGTGCTTGGCAAGTTTCTTCCGTTAAAAAGAAACCAGTTGATTCAATAATTAAATCAGCGCCGATGTCGCCCCATTTTAAATTAGCAGGATCACGTTCAGCTGTTAAACGGATTTTTTTACCGTTAACGATTAGGTTATTACCTTCTACTGAAATATCACCGTTGAAATTACCGTGAACTGAATCGTACTTAAGCATGTATGCTAAATAATCGGCTTCAAGTAAATCGTTAATGCCCACTACTTCGATACCCGGAAAGTCTTTAGCAATCGCACGGAAAGCCATTCGACCAATACGGCCGAAACCGTTAATGCCTACTTTAATTGTCATCTTTTCTTTCTCCGTCATAATATAAAATCTTTAATATTTAAAATTATTATCTGAGAACGGCATCAATAAATTAACCGCTCTCTGATTATTGCCAGCTTACAGCCTTAAACTTCTTCGACAGCCTTAACAACACCGTCAACTGTAATGCCAAAATGTTTAAACACTTCGGGAGCTGGTGCTGATTCACCAAAGGTATCTATGCCAACGATCTTGCCGTCGATACCAACATACTTATGCCAACCAGAGGTGACACCTGCTTCAACAGCAACACGTTTTGTCACGCTGCTTGGCAATACTGACTCGCGGTAAGCCTTGTCTTGTGCATCAAATATATTAGTACAAGGCATTGAAACAACGCGAACTTTTTTACCGCTCACTTTCTCAGCTGCCGCGGTTGCCAATTCTACTTCAGAGCCCGTGCCGATAATGATCACATCAGGCGTACCGTCACAGTCAACTAAGACATAACCACCACGAGCGATGTCTTGAATTTGTTGATCGTTACGTGATTGGTGTTGTAAGTTTTGACGTGAAAAACACAAACTTGATGGGCCAGTTTTATTCTCAATCGCATTTTTCCAAGCGACTGCTGATTCGACAGCATCACAAGGACGCCAAACATTCATGTTAGGAATCAGTCGTAGTGTTGCAATTTGCTCTACACCTTGATGTGTTGGGCCATCTTCGCCCAAACCAATTGAATCATGGGTATAAACAAAAATAGTTTGAATTTTCATTAATGCCGCCATGCGTAAAGCATTACGTGCATATTCTGAAAACATTAAAAAGGTTGCGCCATAAGGTAGAAAACCACCGTGCAACGTAATGCCATTCATCATGGCTGACATAGCAAACTCACGCACACCATAATAAACATAGTTACCGTCATTACCGTCTGCATTAACATCCTTACAACCAGACCAGATAGTCAAGTTAGACCCGGCAAGGTCAGCTGATCCACCCAGAAATTCTGGCAACATTGGACCAAATGCATTTAAGGTGTTTTGTGATGCTTTACGTGAAGGTATTGATTCTGCTTTATCATCTATCGTTTTGACGTAGTCAGTTGACTTAGCTTGCCAATCCGCAGGAAGCTCGCCAGACATACGACGTGTAAACTCAGCCGCCAACTCTGGATGAGCCGCTTTGTAGGCGTCAAATTTTGCATTCCAATCTGCCTCAGCTTTTGAACCTTTATCTTTCGCATCCCAGCCCGCATAGTGATCCGCAGGAATTTCGAAAGGAGCATGGTCCCAAGCAATATTTTTTCGTGTTGCAGCAACTTCATCATCACCTAATGCAGCACCGTGACATTCTTCTTTACCTGCTTTGTTAGGTGAACCCCAACCAATCACAGTTTGGCAGCAAATGATAGACGGTTTGTCTGTAACAGCCCGAGCTTCATCAATCGCTTTTTTAACTGCGTCTGGATCATGGCCATCTACTTTAGCAATAACATGCCAGCCGTAAGACTCAAATCTTTTCGGTGTATCATCAGTAAACCAACCTTCAACTTCACCATCAATCGAAATGCCATTGTCATCATAAAAAGCAACGAGCTTGCCTAGTTTCATAGTACCCGCTAGTGAGCAAGCTTCATGAGAAATGCCTTCCATCAAACAGCCATCACCTAAAAAAGCATAGGTATTGTGATCAACTACATCATGCCCATCACGATTGAATTGGCCCGCTAAGGTTCTCTCAGCCAATGCCATACCAACTGCATTAGTAATGCCCTGACCTAATGGACCCGTTGTTGTTTCGACGCCTGGTGCATAACCGTATTCTGGGTGACCTGGTGTTTTCGAATGTAATTGACGAAAATTCTTTAATTCTTCGATTGGTAAATCATAACCTGTTAGATGTAATAAAGAATAAATTAACATCGAACCGTGACCATTAGATAAAACAAAACGATCTCGGTCAGCAAAACTTGGGTTAGAAGGATTATGAGTCATATAATCATTCCAAAGTACTTCAGCAATATCCGCCATACCCATAGGGGCACCCGGATGACCTGAATTTGCTTTTTGAACTGCATCCATACTTAAAGCACGAATAGCATTCGCTAAATCTCGACGCGATGGCATACTGTTAACTCCTATATTTAAAAATTAAAATCTGTACTGCATCCTTAAAAACTGGATAAACTAAAATACGTTTAACAAGTTGATTTCTACAATCAACTCAAACTAAATACCAATACCTGAAGGAACCTCTAATTAATTCAGGGACGAATTGTTCAGAGCTTCCCTAAACTAGATCTGCATTGATCACTCGCCTATCGCTCAAGGCAAAGCTAACAAGAAAAGTTGGATACCCCTTTCAACAGACAACGCCAAATATAACTAGCTTATAAATGACATTAAACTTCATGATTATTCAACTCATGTTTATTCAACGCCAACATGATTATAAAAATTCCCTTATTCCTTCTTATTCGTATATATAAGAGGAACCTAGCTTTAAGGAATATCTACCTGACCTCTCATTGCGAATGAATAGGTACAAGTACTAATTCGTGTCTTTTTCGTTTCATTGATCCCGATTAATTTGAAGTCTCGGTGGTGAATTTTCAAGCACTCTCAAATAACGTAGAGACAGCCTCCTCAGGACGGCATATTGTCCCTTACTTAGTGGTTTTGGGCAATAGACAAACTTTTACCCAGTTTAAAGGATAAACTCGATGATTTACAATAATGTAAAGCTATCCAATCACTTAGCGAAAGTTATAATTGGCGTGAGTAATCGCACCATAAAATAATATTAAATAAGAAAGACTTAAGCTAAGTTAAAGCAAACCAAAATTAGTTAAACAAACAGCATTGATAAAACTTATATTAAATTATATGTATATGCATATTATTAATTATTATTAAGTAACTTCCTCTTTCCATTTTATAGAACAACCCATACTCGGAATTTGCGCTTGAGGACCCTTTGAGGTATTGGCAACTTCAAGCATGCCATTGTATAAATCGCGTGTAACAGATTCATCGGCTGTTTCTTTCCGGCTAGCATCGAGTCGTCCACGATATTGCAGTTCAAGTTTATTGTTATAACCAAAAAAATCTGGCGTACACACAGCGCCATAAGCGCGCGCAATTTCTTGTGATTCATCAATGAGATAAGGAAATTGAAAATCAAATTCTTGTGCAATTTTTTGCATATTTTCTAGCGAATCATCAGGGTAACTAATTGCATCATTTGACATGATAGCAACCGCATTAATGCCATGCTTCTTTAACTCATTGGTATCTCGAACAATTCTAGGGCGGATTGCTTTAACGTAAGGGCAATGATTACAAATAAACATGATAAGCAGGCCATTTTCACCTTGACATTGCTCAAGCGTCCAAGTCTTACCATCAACACCTGGTAAGCTAAAATCGATAGCAGCCAAGCCAAAATCACATACTGGGGTTTCTAAACTAACCATTATAATAAGCCTCATTAATAATTTTCATCACCTGGATTACGCACAGATTCCAGCCTAAACATTTGCTTATTCAAGTCGTGAGTAAGCATGGAGCTGGCGCATTATATCACTACGAAAAATTACTGTTAGAAAATTTTAAGCCTCACTAAACTAATATAAGGAACCTCTGATTAATTCAGGGACGAATTGTTCAGAGCGTCCATAAGTTTTAATTGTACAGGGAGTGCGCGTGGCATAGATTTGGCCTCTACTTTGCAGCCAAGCAGCAAGTATTTTAATTTATCGATAGGCATACTTATATAAAAGGGGTAGAATGTGCGGAATTTTTAATATGCTCCTTTATTAGGTTTAATATTAATTGAATATAGCAAACTAATCATCTCAATCACTAGATCGATATTGTAGGAAAAGAAAAAATGGCAGAATCAACCCTATTTACTTCTGAGTCGGTCTCAGAAGGTCATCCAGATAAAGTCGCTGATCAAATATCGGATGCTGTTTTAGATAGCCTATTAGAAAAAGATCCAAAATCGCGCGTTGCCTGTGAAACATTAGTGAAAACAGGCATGGTCTTAATCGCAGGTGAAATTACCACAACTGCCTGGGTTGATTTAGAAGAAATTGTCCGAAAGACAGTAAAGGAAATTGGTTATAACAGTTCTGACATGGGATTCGATTGGGAATCGTGCGCAGTCCTTAACGGCATAGGCAAGCAATCGCCTGACATCGCAATGGGAGTTGATGAGTCGGAAGATCACGAACAAGGTGCGGGTGACCAAGGTTTAATGTTTGGTTATGCAAGTAACGAAACTGATGTGCTTATGCCAGCGCCAATTACTTTTGCACATCGACTTGTTAAGCAGCAAGCGGATGTGCGTAAAAATGGCACCTTGTCTTGGTTAAGACCTGATGCGAAAAGCCAAGTTACCTTTCGCTATGAAAATAATAAACCTGTTGGTATCGATGCGGTCGTTCTATCAACGCAGCATGATCCCGGAGTTTCTTTGGACGACTTAAAAGAAGGCGTCATGGAAGAAATTATTAAAAAGATTTTACCCGCTAATTTAGTCAGTAAAGATACCCGTTATTTTATTAACCCAACCGGACGTTTTGTCATTGGTGGACCCGTTGGCGATTGTGGCCTTACCGGTCGTAAAATTATTGTCGATACCTACGGCGGCATGGCACGTCATGGTGGTGGCGCATTTTCCGGTAAAGACCCTTCTAAGGTTGACCGCTCAGCAGCATACGCTGGTCGTTATGTAGCAAAGAACATTGTCGCGGCAGGCCTTGCTGAACGCTGTGAAATCCAAGTCTCCTATGCAATTGGTGTTGCCGAACCTACCTCTATCAGCATTGAAACATTCGGTACTGGTAAAATTAGCAATGATGATATTGTAAAATTAGTTCGCGAACATTTTGATCTAAGACCAAAAGGCATGATCAAAATGCTTGATCTAATTCGACCGATTTATACTAAAACCGCAGCCTATGGCCATTTTGGTCGAACCGAAGCTGAATTTAGTTGGGAAAAAACCGATAAAGCGGAAGCCTTAAAAGACGCTGCAGGAATCAAATCCTCAGAACACAGCTTAGCTTAGTTATTAATTTCACAAGTTTGAAAAAGAGACCTTTACACGGATAGCGAGAAGTCAAAGAACAAGGCAAAAGCCGACGAGAAAGCGTAGTTTACACCTAGTTTGTCGCTACGCGACCCCGCATTTTAGGTTGGCTTTTAACGCAGTTATCTGACTTCGCAGCATTCATGCAAAGGTCTCATAAAGATTTTATATTTTAGGAGTAATAGAATGAATCAACCCGTAGAAAATTTAACACCCGATTTTAAAGTTGCCGACATAAGTGGCGCCGATTGGGGTCGCAAAGAAATCAGCATCGCAGAAATTGAAATGCCAGGCTTAATCGCCTTGCGTGAAGAATACAAAGGCAAAGCCCCCTTAAAAGGCGCGCGTATCGCCGGTTGTTTGCACATGACTATTCAAACGGCAGTGTTGATGGAAACATTAATAGACCTAGGCGCTGAAGTTCGCTGGTCATCTTGTAATATTTTTTCAACCCAAGATCACGCCGCCGCAGCAATGGCTGCAGCGGGCATCCCAGTTTTTGCCTGGGAAGGAGAGTCTGAGGAAGAATTTAACTGGTGTATCGAACAAACTATTTTTGGCCCTGATGGTTGGCGGCCAAATATGATTCTCGATGATGGCGGTGATTTAACTGTCATGATGCATGAGAAATATCCTGAGTTACTAAAAGACGTAAAAGGTCTTTCAGAAGAAACAACCACTGGCGTTCATCGTCTAGTTCAGATGGCTGCTGCTGGCACTCTTAAAGTACCTGCAATCAATGTTAATGATTCAGTGACTAAATCAAAATTTGATAACCTATACGGTTGTCGTGAATCATTGGTAGATGGCATCAAGCGCGCAACTGACGTTATGATTGCTGGTAAGATATGTGTTGTTCTTGGTTACGGTGATGTTGGCAAGGGCTGTGCTCAAGCATTTCGCGGTTTAGGTGCAACAGTTTGGGTAACCGAAGTCGACCCGATTTGCGCCTTGCAAGCAGGTATGGAAGGTTACCGAGTCGTAGACATGAATGAGATTGCCGGTTTGGGTGATATCTTTGTTACTACCACGGGCAACATTAACGTTATTAATCATGATCACTTGAAAGCAATGAAAAATGAAGCCATTGTTTGCAATATTGGTCATTTTGATTCTGAGATCGATATTGCCTCCTTAAAACAATACACCTGGGAAAACATCAAACCTCAAGTTGATCACGTCATATTCCCAGACGGTAAAAAGTTAATTATATTAGCGGAAGGCCGCCTAGTTAATTTAGGTTGTGCAACCGGTCATCCTAGCTTTGTGATGTCAGCTTCTTTTACCAATCAAGTCATGGCTCAAATTGATTTATGGAATAATCCTGATAAATACGAAGTTAAAGTTTATGTTCTTTCGAAAGAACTTGATGAAAAAGTTGCCCGTTTGCACTTAGCAAAAATTGGTGCGAACTTATCGAAACTAACGGATGAGCAAGCAAAGTATATTAACGTACCGGTGGATGGTCCTTACAAGCCTGATGCTTATCGTTACTAGAAAAAGGTCACAATTAAAAGTAGCCTGCAGGACGGAGTCCCATATATAATATGGGACGACGGAGTGCAGGTAAAATTGATACCTCTCCTACGCTCAGTTCGCATTGCTCACTTCCTGCAGGCTACGAATTAAAAAACATGGAAAGCCAAAAAAAATACAAGAAAACATTTAGCTTGGAGTTTTTCCCGCCGAAGTCAGAAAAAGGCACCGAAAAACTAAAGCACACACTTGCCGAGCTAGGCAAGTTAAAACCTTTATACTTTTCAGTTACGTTTGGTGCAGGCGGCAGTACACAAGAAGGCACCTATGAAACTGTATGTGATATTCGTGACGCCGGCTTTGATGCCGTCCCGCATCTATCCTGCATAGGCTCAACGAAAGACAAAGTAAAACAGATTCTAAATCAATATATCGAAAAGGGCATTCATCGCATCGTCGCTTTGCGCGGCGATATGCCATCTGGCATGCAAGAGGCTGGTGAATTTCGTTACGCAAACGAGTTAGTCGAGTTTATACGTGCTGAAACCAATGACCAGTTTCACATTGAAGTTGCCGCTTATCCCGAATACCATCCCCAAGCGAGCAGCCCAGCAAAAGACCTAAGTAATTTCAAACGCAAAATAGACGCTGGCGCGAACTCTGCGATCACTCAGTATTTCTTTAACCCAGATGCCTACTATCGTTTTGTTGATGAATGCGAAAAAACACAAATTGATATTCCTATCGTACCCGGCATCATGCCGATCACTAACTACGTACAATTGGCCCGTTTCTCAGACATGTGTGGCGCTGAAATCCCGAGATGGATACGCAATCGATTAATCGCCTTTGGCGATGACAAAGAATCCATTATCACTTTTGGTGAAGAAGTGGTGACAAAGCTATGTGAAAACTTACTGGCTGCTGGCGCGCCAGGCTTGCATTTTTATACCATGAATCAGGTTAAGGCGACTGCCGCATTGTGGGCAAATTTAAATTTGGGGTCGGACCAGGTAAAGTGACTGATTTAAATAAATAAATTCACGTATTTTAGCTTGATAGAAAGCTTAAAGTGCCCTTTTTAGCTGCAAAATGGTTACTCTAAGATTTCTTTTTATCAGGAGGTCAGCCTAGCCAGAGAGGGCCATTGTGCAAAATTAATAACAAAATGAGTAGTCAGCTCTTGCTTAGAACACTGTATTTTGAGTGTAAAATCGACTTCTAAGCTAGAAATGGCCCCTTCCTAAGAAAAAAGTTTGGAAATTCATTCAATTATCTTGGTCCGACCCTAATTTCATTTCTTCTCAAACGCTCCAAACTTAAAGCGAAGAATATTCGTAATTTTATTATTTTTCGTAAATGTAACTGTTTGCTTGCTAACCGTAAGCACCTTGTTTTCTTCAAAGTATATTTTTTTCTTTGAATAATTAGACCATTTCAGAGCACTACTGTTGCGCGGTTTTCGCTCATTGGTAATATCCAAAACAACTGGCAATTTTTTGTTTAATTTACATTTCTTTATTTCTTGAAGCATAGATTTAAATTCGGATGTTAGCGTTGAACCAAGCTCAAATTCCCATCGACAAGAATAGCTGTGAAATGCACTAGAATTACCATCAGTTGCAGGCATATTCAAAGTCGAAACTCTACATTTAGCGATACCTGGTAAAATGCGTTTAGTTGGTTGAAAAAACCTGCCACGCTTGTCGAACTCACCTACGAGGGGCGAGTATTTCTCGTTAACAGTGAAGTGTAACTTAGATAAAAACGGGCAAATTTTAGCATGCGACATGTTTGTTACTAACAGCGATATTCCTAATAATAGTAGCTTCATGATTCTTCCTTATCTGATTGTTAATTCTTTTAGTTATACTTTCAATCCATCTGATTCCAAATATTAAGCTAGCAAAATCCTAGGAACTAAGCAAGGGGCCTTATGATATTACTCAGCAAGTTCACTACTATTCTCGTCCGCACTTACGTTTGGAGCCAAAAAATAATCCTTGGGATCAAAACCAATAATATAATCTGCTGGCAAATTAATAAATAAATCATACTCATGAATTAACCAATTTTTGTTTTTTAAAGCAGGCAACTGCCATTTATCACTTACAGTAGACAAGGAAAACATAAAAAGTATCGCTAATTCATCTGTGGTTAATTGGGAGCGAATGATTTGCACAAATTCTTGTTTTTCCTTTCGGGACAAAAAGTTTTGTGTATCAATATAGTGAATCATGCCAAATAAATGTCGATAATATATATCTAAGTTTTTACAAGCAACGTCCTGATCACTATTATAAAAATCAGAAAAAAACCGTGCAAGCTGTTTCTTTTGCTCAGCATCTTTATTAAATCGACCTAGAAACTTTTCAATATAGGGTTTGTAACCTAAATCATTACCGTAATACTCATAGTGCCAAAATATGTCTATAAACTCTTCTTTATTAAAAACAGGCTTCGGTTCACAAATAAGCACTGATTCCGGGCTATTTTCATTAGGAAAAAACTCACCAATCGATTTTAAATTTATTTCTGTTTTATAATTGTGATCCGTAAAATAAGTGCGAGGTACTACACGGTCATGATAATAAACTTGGCCTTCTGAGGTATTCAGCGGTAGATGAAAGGCTTCGCCATAACCTGGCAATTGAGCAGTATTTGCAAATATGCCATTGGTTTGAGTCGTTTGGCCCATTTGAAAGTCAAGCCCTTCTTCATTTCCTTCGTATTCATAGGCCGGAACCTGATAATAAAATTCACGACTGACAGCGTCGTCATAAACTTTGGATTTATACGAATTAATATTTGCTTTATAGGAGGATAATAAATGACGGAAATACTGCCGACCCGATTTTGTTAAATCTTGACTCATCCTCGAATCGTTTTTACCATCCCAAATGTCAAAACTAATAATATCACTGACGTTTTTATGATGAATGTTAACTAATTCGTAAAACCGAGTCTCAAATTGTTGATGTTGGTAAATTTTTTGTTGGCGAATTAAGGTTTCAAATAATAAGAATACGCCAGCAAGCGAGAAAAAACCGCCAATAAAGCCGCCCACATAACTGGAATAGCTATTTGCCTGAGGTGAAGTAGACTGAATATTGTCTATGATCGGAACTGGATAGAATACAAAACCAACAATAAGTGCCATGCCTAAAAATGCTAAAAAAAGTGACAACCAATATCGCCATGAATTTTCCATCTTACCGCTCCCAATTTTTATATTTTTAGTGCTTGTATTATTATTTGAAATAGATAAGCAATTGTATTCTCATTACTTCTAAGCTACAAGTTAAGCTATAAATAGAGGCTCATAACTACATTTATGACCCTGTCTAAGGGCACTCTAAAAATTAAGATATTTGTGCGCTGGCAAGGCGGAGAGCTTTTTAAAAAACGCAGTTTATCGCTACGCGACCCCGCATTTTAAAAAGTTCGACAACACCGCCAACGTGCAAATAGACACAATTAGAGGTGCCCCTAACAAGACTTTTACCTAGCTTGTTGTGACGTGTTAAGCTCTTATATTAGACGACCGATTGGCCATGTTAAGAGATTGTAATAAATAGGAATTTTTAACGTATGAGTGATTCCCCAAATGTAATTGATGTTAGCCGCGAAGACTTTGAGCAGTTGGTACTAGCCGCTTCTAATGAAAGGCCTGTGTTGGTCGATTTTTGGGCTGATTGGTGCGCACCCTGTAAAACACTAATGCCCCTGTTAGAAAAATTAGCGGAAGAATATGCAGGACAATTTTTACTCGCGAGAATTAATACCGAACAACAGCAAGAATTAGCTACTGCCTTTCAAATAAAAAGCTTGCCCACAGTTAAGCTTCTTATTAATAATGAAGTCGTCGATGAATTTATGGGCGCAATTAGCGAAACTGAGGTACGACAATTTCTCGATAAACACATAACACATGATTCTATTGATGAATCGACAGAATCCGACAGTACGCTTAATATCGTTGTTGAGCACTTAGCGGCAGGCAGAACTGAACAAGCAATAGCGACTTTAGAGTCTGCTTTTCAATCAGATCCTAGCAATGCTATGTACTCTAGTCAGCTTGCAACACTTTATGCACAAAACAATCAAGTAGATAAAGCCGAAGCCATATACAATGATCTTGACAGCGAACTAAAAGATTCTAGCGAAGGACTTCAGCTTGATGCACTCATAAAATTAGCTAAAGAACGAGAAAATATTATCGGTGCTGATGAAGCAATTGAGCTGCTAAAGAAAAATCCGGAAGACCCTGAAGCCTTGTACAGCTACAGCCTCGCTCTTATTTTCAAAAAACACTTTATAGATGGCATGGAAAATTTGCTAAACTTAATGTCAATTGATAGGCAGTATAAAGAAGGCGCCGCGCAAAAGGCACTCATCGAGGTTTTTAAGATTATTGGTGAACAGCATGAGTCCGTCACACCCTTTAGGAAGAAAATGGCTAGATTGCTTTACTAAATGCTAGCTGCCAACTCATCGAGATTTAGCATAACTCGCAAACACATGATATATAAAAACTATGAATAATCAAGAACTCGTCATCCGCGATCTTGCGGTGCTTTGGCACCCTTGCACACAAATGAAAGATCACGAATGGCTGCCCATGATCCCCATCAAGCGGGGTGAAGGCGTTTACTTAGAAGATTATGATGGCAATCGTTTTATCGATGCAATAAGTTCCTGGTGGGTAAATCTTTTTGGTCATGCGAATGCGCACATTAACCAAAAAATTATTCAGCAGTTATCGAGTCTCGAACATGTCATTTTGGCTGGGTTTAGTCATGAACCTGTCATTGAGTTATCCGAAAAACTAGTTGAGCTTACGCCGAAGGGCTTAAGCAAATGTTTTTATGCTGATAACGGCTCCTCTGCAATTGAAGTCGCTATTAAAATGAGTTTTCATTATTGGTATAACCACGGTAAACCTAAAAAAACTAAATTCGTGACTTTAAGTAATAGCTATCATGGCGAAACACTCGGCGCTCTAGCGGTTGGAAATGTTGAGCTTTACAAAGATATCTATGGCCCCCTATTAATGGAAACCATTACCGCGCCTTCGCCCGATTGTTATGAACGCGAAGAAGGAGAGTCCTGGGAAGCACATTCTAAAAAAATGATTGAACCCATGATTGAAATATTAGAAAGCAATCATGAAAACATTGCCGCAGTAATAGTCGAGCCCTTAATTCAATGTGCTGGTTCCATGCGCATGTACCATCCAATTTATTTAACCAAACTAAGAGAAGCTTGCGATTTATATAATGTGCATTTAATTGCCGATGAAATCGCAGTTGGCTTTGGTCGCACCGGGAGCCTATTTGCATGTCAACAAGCCAATATAAGCCCAGATTTTATGTGCCTCTCAAAGGGGCTCACAGGAGGATACTTACCTCTCGCGGTTACTTTAACCACTGAAAATATTTACAGCGCCTTTTACGATGACTACAACAAATTAAATGCGTTTTTGCATTCACACAGCTACACGGGCAACGCGCTAGGTTGTGCCGCTGCCTTGGCGACATTGGAAATTTTTGAAAAAGACAATGTTATTCAAAACAATAAAAAATTGAGTGCCAACATGGCAAACCTGTTAAAACCCCTAGCAGATCACCCAAATGTTGGTGAAATCAGACAAACTGGCATGGTCGCAGCCATTGAAATAGTAAAAGACAAACAAAGCAAACAAGCCTATGACTGGCGAGAACGCCGAGGTCTGAGTGTCTATCAGCACGGACTAAGCAAGGGCGTCTTGTTAAGGCCTCTGGGTAATGTGGTTTATTTTATGCCCCCCTATATTATTAATGAAGATGAGCTAAAGTTAATAGTAAGCACAGCAATCGAAGGAATTGATATCGCCGTTTCCCGTCAATAATTGTCAACACTGTGAACTATTAAGCTGCATAAGGCCCCACATTGTATACATTGTGTCTGAATAACTTAATGGCAATGCGAACGGAAGTAGAAAAAATATGAGAATAAACAGACTATACATCGACGACGCACTAGAAACCGGATTATCCATCGATCTCGATAAACAACGCTCGCATTACTTGCTCAATGTCCTGCGTTTAAAAAAACAAGATAATATAATAGTTTTTAATGGTACTGGCGGTGAAGCCGAGGCACAAATTAATATCACCGATAAACAACGCGTCGCCTTAGAAATTATCAATGACAATCAATTGCAATCCGAAGCACGATTAAAAATTCATTTAATTCAAGGCTTATCGCGCGGCGACCGCATGGACTTTACCGTGCAAAAAGCCGTTGAATTAGGTGTTAACGAAATCACGCCAATTTATACTGAATACTCAAATATAAAATTGGATGCAAAACGTACTGAGCGTAAAACAGATCATTGGCGCAAAATAGCGATCAGTGCCTGTGAGCAATGCGGTCAAAATTACTTACCCACAATCAATACACCAACTCGTCTAGGTGATATTCTCACAAATGATAGTGCAACTTTAACGCGCATCGTTATGAACCCAGAGGCAAAGCAAAATCTAAAATCCATCACCTTGCATGATCAAGCCTTTACCATACTCGCCGGCCCCGAAGGCGGCTTAAGTGAATCTGAATTACAACTTTTAGACTCGCGTGCTTATACCAGCATTAAACTTGGACCGAGAATTTTAAGAACAGAAACTGCCGCGATTGCCCTAATCGCTGCCGCGCAAACACTTTGGGGCGATTTTTCTTAACTGAGGTAAACGACACAAGAGTTGCGTCAAGCTAATTTGTAAATAAAAAGCTAGTCAGCTACTGACAGATTAATATATTGTGTCAACTATGCGTCATTTCGAAAGTATAACCCACAACAAACATTCACTAAAGAACATGTAGCCCGCAAAGCAATGCCATTAACTTAAGCTTTGTTATGAAATATTTGTAGCCCGCACGGAGCGTCCGAAGAACGCGTACTGCGGGAAAGAGTTGAGATTTCCCGCATTTCGTCGCCTCCGGCGACTACTTACGGGCTACAAAAAAATAAAGAATTCTTAAGTTAATGGCATTCGCCCGCTAGAAGTGGTCGCTCTTGCGAGCTGGCATAAAAGGTGTCACCTTTCGCTATTTATTTAAGAACGCCACGAGAAAAATTAGTGACTAACTTTAATTCATAGTTTGAATTTAGATGATAAGAATCATTAT
>QIKQ01000317.1 GCA_003233075.1 Gammaproteobacteria bacterium | reverse complement strand
TTTTTCTTAATAACTATTCTTTAACTCTCTCTTTCTGTTAATGCATCATTGACTATTTCTAATACTTGCGTGGAAGTATCTTTTTTCATTTTTTGCAGAAGCAATGTGGCATCGTTGTTTTGTATTAATGAAATTAAGTAAGCGATGTCTGCTCGCACTAGTTCCGATTCATGATTAATTTTCTGACTTAAAGGAGTTATACATGACGTGAGAACTTTGTGTTTATCGAATTCTTCAAATATAGCCGTAATGCCAATTCTAACCTGCATTTTTGTGTCTACATTGGAGATGAGTTCGATTAATGTTTCGAGATGAGTTGTATTGCGTTTTACGATTTGGATTGCTTGTATTAATGAACCCTTCTTAAGAAGCTCAGTAAAATAGACCAACATAGGGTTAGAGTGATTAGCTTGTTTTAACCAAAACTTTAATTCGGCTTCCGTTAGTAATCCAAAAAACTCCATGTCATTAATTTTGATCCACGGCACGGATTTGATATTGTACTGGCTAACTAATTGACTATTAGATTCAACATTTTTTTCGACAATATTTGAGTATAAATTAGCAGGCTTTAGCTTTTTTAAAATCATTTTTAGAGATTTACAATTAGTACAGCTAGCGGAGCTTAGCATTAATATTTCTGGTTTATTATTTGGTTTTTTTATCATAATGTGGAGAGGTTTTTATGTGTTTCCATTCATTAATATTCTATAAACCCGCTTAACTAGAAAGCGAGTATTATTCACATTTAACTTGCTCAATTCCATTGTGAAATTGATTTCCATAGGTCACTTTGCAAACTTTAGTGCCGAATGGTATTGTTTTGACTAGTCTAATGTGTGTTTCGTGGTATAAACAAGAAATCCAGTATCGATCTGATTTTTTACTATAAAAGAATTGCCAAGTCGCAATGCGAAATATTTTAAATTCTTTATCGGATGACGGTTTTAATTGGGCTAAGTCTTTTGGGTGTCCATCATAAAAAGCAACCTTATTTAGACGAGATTTTTCTTCTGTAACGAGTGCTTGCCAAGAATGCGGTATCGCAATGGTGTCTTGATTAGTGCTAAGCCAGATTGGACAGTTCATTATTTTAGTATAACTTGAATTAAGAGATGAGAAATAGGAAAAATAGGAAAATTTTGATAGTCTTATTCATGTGATATGTAACACTGTATTCATTGGCATATAGTATAACATTAGCGGAGTAAAGTCGATTTTCACTTGCTCCACAGATATTTATTGATTTAAATTAATAATAAATTTTCACGTAAAACTAAGGATTTTAACAATGAAATGTCCATCGTGCAGAAAGAAGGCAATTGATTTGAAAACTTGGGGGGGCGGTCCTGATTGTTTTAAAACTATATGCCAGTCCTGTGGTATACCTCTAAAAGCGAATATTTTTCTTTGGATTGGAGCAATAATCACCTGTTCGGTGACATTCGTCGTCGCTTTTTATGCGCTTGACTTCTTAAGTATATTTGGTGTGGAAGCGAAAACACCTCTCTTTTCAATTATCGTTATTATCCCAGTCTTTTCAGTAGGTGCGATGCTGACTTGGTGGCTGGCAGGTTATCGAGTTGATAAAAAAAGAGTTAAAGCTAATCCAGCGAGCCTATTGAGGCAGAGGGGCAAACTCAAATAGCAGTAATAATATTACGCTAGTAAGTAAAGACGACGGAGACAAATTTAGTAAGTGTAAAGTCTCAGCAATTAATATAGGAAAAAACATTTAGACAGTGAATCTGCAAGCAATTGCCTTAGACAGTACTCTGGGTATCTTTATGAAAGACTCGCGAATAAAAAATAAAATTTATGTAAAGCTAAGTATTATTTTTAGTTTTTTTATATTTACGAATTCATTTTCAACGCTGCCTTTAATTTCTTTAAAAGAACTTACTAAGCGTTCTTCAGTAATTATCTCTGGCGAAATTATTTATTTTGAAAAAAGACGACAAGAAGAAGGTATTAATGTTACTACATGTTATATTCAGATAAGATCAATTATCAAAGGTAATCCTTTAACGAGCTATTTCGCTTTAAGGAAACAAGAAGTTAATATAGTTAAAATAAAATTCTGGGATGGGGCTAGCCTACCTACTGGCTATCTTACATATAAATTTGGAGAGTCTGGCTTGTGGTTTCTTAATAAGGCAGAGTCGGGGCCCAGTAATGTTTATCAAGCATCGAGTCGTAAAGACCTTAAGCTAAAGTCTAAAGTTTTACAAATATTATTGGAACACTAAGTTAGGACTAGCTACATCGATAGGGTGAGCGCAATAATAGTTTTTGGTAATATTCAAGATTAGCTTGAGTTTCCATATTGCAGTAATTAATGATGGCCTTACTAAATTCAGGATGTGCAATCCAATGATGTGAGATCGTTTGTGTTGGTAAGAAGCCGCGGCTTATCTTGTGTTCACCTTGTGCGCCAGGTTCATAGTTTTGCAGATTATGTTCTATGCAGTATTCTATACCTTGATGATAACAAAGTTCAAAATGCAGTCCGGGTATATCCTCTGAGCACCCCCAGTGTCGGCCATACAGCGTATCTTGATTTTTAAAACAGATAGCGCAGGCTATTGTTTTGTCATCAATGTAGGCAAAAAAGAATACAATTTGATTTCCCATGCTAGCGCAAATATCTGTAAAAAAATCTAGATTTAAAGTTGGGTAGCCGTATTTTTCAACGAAGGTTTTACGATAAAAATGTTCAGCGAGTTCAATTTGTTTTGTGCTCGCTTCGTGGCCATGGATAATTTTTATTTTTACCGAATTTTCTATCACAAATCGCCGGTCACGTTTTAATTTTTTTCGTTTTGATGATGTAAGTGCATTTAAAAATTCATCGAAGTCTTGATAATTATTATTCGTCCAGTGAAATTGCACGTCATAACGACGGAACGTCTTTCCTGATTCAAGCGAATTAATTTCATTTTGTTTTGGAAATAATATGTGTAGTCCAGAAACTTGCAATGTTTCGGCGAGTTTTAAAGCCTTTTCTAAAAATTGTTGTCTAATTTCAATTTGCTTAGCATCCGATTCAGAATGATGTATTAAAACACTGCTACTTCTAACGGGTGTATAAGGTATTGAAGCAACTAGCTTTGGGTAATACTCAAGACCAGAGCGTTGATAGGCATCAGCCCAGGCAAAGTCAAAAACAAATTCACCGTATGAATTGTATTTTAAGTAAAGCGGCATCGCAGCGATTAGCTGTTTATTTTCTTCTTTTTCATCAAACAAAACTAAATGATAAGGTAGCCAACCATGACGTTCTCCGACACAATGGTGTTTTTCAAGCGCGGCCAGAAATTCATAACGTAGGAAGGGATTATTATCCTGATTTAATGCATTCCATTGCTTAGAATGAATGCTCGTTAAATCATTTATGACTTGAATGTTCAAATTTGGATCTTTCTTAATATTGTTGGAAAAAAATTGTCTTAGTTGTAGCCCGGCTCTTTAGAGCCGGGGTGGATTTCATTTTAATAAAAAATTGTAATAGTAGAAAGTATTTTTATATTCCCGGCTCTGAAGAGCCGGGCTACGGAGCTGACTTTAGGAGCTGGGCTATGGAGTCGATTTACTTCTTATTCTAATGCGTCTAAATATTTTTCAGCATCAAGTGCGGCCATGCAGCCGGTACCCGCAGATGTAACTGCTTGTCGGTAAACGTGATCCATGACATCGCCGGCAGCAAAAACACCAGGGATATTGGTTGAAGTCGCATCACCCGAAATACCACTTTTCACTTTAATGTAACCACCTTCCATATCGAGTTTGCCCTCAAATAAGCTGGTATTTGGTGTATGACCAATCGCTATAAATACGCCGTGTAAATCTATGTCTTTAGTGGCAGCATCAGCTACACTTTTAATGCGCATGCCAGTGACACCACTTTCATCACCCAGAACTTCATCTAAAGTATGATTCCATTCAATCGTGACATTGCCGTTAGCCGCTTTTTCAGCTAACTTAGCTGATAATATTTTTTCAGAGCGGAACTGATCGCGACGATGTACTACTGTGACGTGTTTGGCGATATTGGCGAGATACAAAGCTTCTTCGACGGCAGTATTACCTCCACCAATCACTGCGACATCTTGACCTCGATAGAAAAACCCATCACAGGTCGCGCAGGCCGATACACCTCTACCATTATAAGTTTTTTCTGAAGGAATGCCTAAGTATTTGGCAGATGCGCCGGTTGTGATAATGAGAGCATCGCAAGTATAGGTGCCACTTCCCGTTAACTTAAAGGGTTGCTCGCTAAGCTCAACATTAGAGATGTGATCGACAATAATTTCGACATCAAATCGTTCGGCATGTTTTTTCATGCGTTCCATTAGTTCAGGTCCTTGTACACCGTCATTATCGCCTGGCCAATTATCAACATCTGTGGTCGTAGTTAGTTGTCCACCTGGTTCTTTTCCAGTGATGAGTACTGGATTTAAATTTGCGCGTGCTGCATAGACCGCTGCCGAGTACCCAGCAGGGCCTGAACCTAAAATTAGTAGGCGACAATGTTTTGTATCACTCATGAAAAATCTCCGCTTTCTTGTGTCATTATTTAAATTTGTTTGCTAACGCCGTTGTTGTTAATAAATATCGTTGTTCATAAAAGACCCAATAATAAAACATTGGTTCCATTGCTTTATGTGTGTGCTTGATTTATACGAATCACACATGTAAGTCTTTGAATTAGTCCACGAATTCTTAAACTCCTGTGGAGAATCGAGGAAAAAGTTCTATGCTTAATAAATAAGGGTGTAATAGTACGTAATCAAGGTTAATTGGTAAAGTGGCTAAACCGCTTGTATTTCAAATTTTACTCAGAGTCGGCTGTTTATATGAAAATCGGAATCCCTAAAGAAGTAAAAATTAAAGAAGGTCGAGTCGCATTGTTGCCCTATGCCTGTGGCGAATTATTTCGGCAAGGTCATCAGGTTTTTGTTGAAACTCAGGCAGGTAAATTGAGTGGTTACCCTGATCAAGATTATGAACAAAATAATGCAACTATTATCCAATCGGCTAAATC
The DNA here is from genome assembly GCA_003233075.1 of Gammaproteobacteria bacterium. Classification (GTDB taxonomy): domain Bacteria; phylum Pseudomonadota; class Gammaproteobacteria; order SZUA-21; family SZUA-21; genus SZUA-41. Next base: position 9,815 of record QIKQ01000317.1, on the reverse strand, counting down.
ACTTTATCAGCACGCAGAATTAATTATAAAAGTGAAAGAACCCATAGAGCAAGAATATGAATATTTGCGAGCTGATCACATTCTATTTTCCTACTTGCATCTTGCGGCAAATCCAGTACTGGCTGATTATTTAAAACAATTAGGCTTACAGGCAATTGCGTTCGAAACCGTTGAGAATAACCGACAATTACCCTTGCTAGCACCAATGAGTCAAATTGCGGGCAAGGTAGCGGCACAGGTGGGCACTCATTTGCTGCATTCATCTAACGCAGGAAAAGGGGTGCTACTGGGTGGCGTGGCTGGTAGCGAAAGAGGTCGAGTGGTCGTTATGGGGGCTGGGAATGCTGGTTTTAGTGCCACCTCGATTTTGGCGGCGCTTGGCGCTAATGTGACCGTGTTCGATAAAATGACCGAAAAACTGGATACAATACGCAGCTTGGGGGCGAATGTGACTGGCTTGTATCCTTATCAAGCCGAAGTTGCAGATGCCATAAAAGCAGCCGATCTGGTGATTGGTGCGGTATTAATTCCAGGCGCAAAAGCGCCCGTAGTGGTTAGCTCAAATATGGTTAAGAATATGGCAGCCGGCAGTGTAATAGTTGATATCTCCGTTGATCAAGGCGGCTGTATTGAGACTACTCGGCCCAGCAGTTATGATGACCCAGTGTACAAATGTCATGAGGTCCTTCATTTCACTGTAACGAATATGCCTGGCGCAGTACCACGGACAGCGTCTCAAGCTTTATCTGCAGTGCTGTTACCTTATGCACTTGAAATATCATCAGGTCAATGGCAAAAGTCTACTGATTTATTGTCTGGTTTGAATGTCTCTAACGGCCAATATACCCACCCAGCATTAAAAGCTGCACTTGCTTAAGCATCAAAAATGAAGAATAATTAAGTGCTTATAGCATTGATTTAATATTAATTTTAATTTTAAACATAATTTAGCAAAACAATTATTAACTTTAGGTTATTCATTTGGCTCACGCAAAGCGTAAAAAACAATCAAATAAAAAAGTTCTACCGGCACAAGCACAACCAATGTCAAAAGGTTTACGTGAGGTCATTTTATTACTCTCCATTTTCTTTGGCGTTTACTTAATGACAACTTTGGTAACACTTTCTCCAAGCGATCTTCCTTTTACTGTGACGGGTGACAAAAACGCAGTTATTCAAAATGCAGGCGGAAAGGTAGGCGCTTGGATTGGCGGAATTTTGTCAATTTTTATAGGCTATTTGGCTTTTATAGTACCGCTGATGATGGCTTACTTAGGTTGGTTGGTATTTCGAATTAATGGCACCGAAGAGGGCGTTAGTTGGAAATCGCTTGGTGTTCGTTTAGTTGGGTTTGCGGTCGTGATTATCGCGGGCACGGGGCTTGCCGATATACACTTTAAAACCGTAATAGGGTCGTTTCTGGTCGTTAGTTCTGACGGCTTAGGGGCGGGAGGGGCACTTGGGAAATTGCTGACGCAGCAATTAGCTGGCTTTGGTGATCTCGGTGCAACTTTAATATTGCTCGCTTTTTTTCTGGCCGGGTTAACTTTTTTAACCAATTTGTCTTGGTTAACATTGGCGGAAATGACCGGCAAAGCGGCGGTTAAATTTATTACCAGCTTTGGTTTTATTTTTGAATATTTTCGAGAGAAGAGTATATCTCGAAAAGCACGTAAGAATCGTCAGCGGATGATACGTGAAGACCAAAAGAGAGAAAAACAACGCGAAAAAAAGCAGCGAAAAATTGCTAAGAAAAAACCTCGGGTCGAGCCGAGCAAAAGGGTAGAGCGTGAAAAACAAGTTCCCATGTTTGAACCATCAAGTGATACCGATTTACCGCCAGTCTCTTTGTTAGACCCGCCAGAGGAATCAGAGCACGGTTATTCAGATGAAGCGCTTGAGGTGATGTCTCGTTTAGTAGAAAAAAAGCTAAAAGATTTTGGTATCGAAGCAACAGTTGAAGCGGTCAGCCCTGGTCCCGTCATTACCTTATTTGAATTGGACTTAGCACCTGGCATTAAGGTCAGCCAAGTAGTTAATTTGGCAAAAGATTTGGCGCGGGCTTTGTCAGCCATTAGTGTGCGTATTGTGGACGTGATTCCAGGCAAGTCGGTCATTGGATTAGAAGTACCCAATGAAGACCGAGAAGTCATACAATTAAGTGAAATACTTCAGTCTGACGAATACGATAATTCTAAGTCACCTTTAACGATGGCTTTAGGCAAGGATATTAGTGGTGTTCCTACGGTTGCGGATCTGGTTAAAATGCCGCATTTACTCATTGCAGGCACGACCGGCTCTGGTAAATCAGTGGCAATTAATGCCATGGTTTTGAGTTTAATTTATAAAGCATCGCCGCGTGATGTACGCATGATCATGATTGACCCGAAAATGTTGGAGCTTGCTGTTTATGAGGGTATCCCGCATTTACTAACGCCGGTTGTGACCGATATGAAAGATGCTGCTAATGCATTGCGCTGGTGCGTTGGTGAGATGGAGCGTCGTTACAAATTAATGGCCTCACTTGGTGTAAGAAATATTACGGGTTATAACAAAAAAGTAAGAGAAGCTATTAAGAATGGGTTGCCAATACCTGATCCCTTGTTTCGCCCAGAAGATGAAACAAATGATGAAGAAATTCCTACCTTAACTCACTTACCTTATGTGGTTGTTATTATTGATGAGCTAGCGGATATGATGATGATCGTTGGTAAAAAAGTAGAACAGCTCATTGCACGACTAGCACAGAAAGCCCGCGCTGCTGGCATACATTTAATATTAGCGACACAGCGTCCATCCGTAAATGTATTAACAGGTTTAATTAAAGCAAACATTCCTACTCGACTTGCGTTTCAAGTTTCAGCACGAGTTGATTCGCGTACAATACTTGATCAAATGGGTGCAGAACAATTATTAGGCCATGGCGATAGTCTATATTTAAGCCCAGGCACGGGCAACCCAACTCGAATTCACGGTGCTTTTGTCTCTGATACTGAGGTGCATCGTATAGTGGCCTACATAAAGAAATATTCGGCTCCAGACTATATTGAAGATATTGTCAGAGAGCAAACGAATCAAATTACTTTATTACCCGGAGAGACTGCCGAAAACGACGATTCTGAATCGGATCCGCTTTACGATGAAGCGGTGGTTATTGTCACTCAATCTCGACGTGCGTCGATTTCGTCCGTACAAAGGCGATTAAAAATAGGTTACAACCGTGCGGCACGGATTATGGAAGCGATGGAGAATGCGGGTATTGTCAGTGAAATGCAAAGTAATGGGAGTCGTGAGGTTTTAGCGCCAGCGCCACCCGAAGATTGACAGAATGAAAACTCGCGAAGCGAGTAGTGAATTCGTCATCCTGAGCCCCGCAATTAAAGCGGGGTGAGAGGATCTCCTTAATTCAATTGAGGAAGTTGCTTTGAATGTTGTGTATTCCTAGCATTTTGAGTTTGCAAGTAATTACAGCACTCAAAATTATAAAAGAATATTTTGCGAGGGCAATTATCATCATTTCGTCACGTTGTAACTATGCTGTGAAACAAGCATAAGTTTGTCTCTAGATTTGTTAATATAATTGAGTGAGTAACTATTATACGATGTTAATTAGGAGTCCATTTTGAACGGTATAGCTAAGGTAAAGCAGGCACGTCGTGCAGTAATATTATTGTTCAGCATTATGTTTCTTTTTGCAGTTTCATTATCCGTCAATGCGGCTAAGGACGTTGTTCAAAACTCAGCGGAAGGCACAAAAAGATTAAAACAATTTCACGGCAAAGTGAAATCATTCAAAGCAAAATTCAAGCAAGTTTTAAAAAATGAGCATCAGTTGGTTTTGCAATCTGCCAGTGGAACTTTGTACCTTAAGCGTCCGGGTAAATTCCGCTGGGACTACGTAAAACCAGATCTGCAACAAATAGTCAGTGACGGTAAAAAAATCTGGATTTATGATCAAGAGTTAGAGCAAGTTACGATTAAATCACTTGCGAAGGGATTAGGTAAAACGCCTGCTCGAGTATTAACCGGGTCAGGGTCACTTGATAAAGAGTTTGAGATTAAGGATTTGGGAAAAAAGCAGGGACTATTTTGGGTGGAACTAAAGCCGAAAGGAAGCGACAATGAATTTGATTCGGTCAGAATAGCTTTTGGCAAATCGCTTAAAAAAATGGTGCTGGTTGATAATCTAAAGCAAACGACTACGATTGAATTTTTTATGCCATCAATTAATCCAAATATTAAGGCATCAAAATTTAATTTTAAAATACCAAAAGGTGTTGACGTGGTTAAAGGCCAACACTAATGTTGATATAATTTAGCCCTGCTGTCCCGCTGTGTTGAAATATTTCATGAAACCCTAATTCAATGACTTACGTTAGGAGATTGCTTCGACTGCTAACGCAGTCTCGCAACGACGGGAAGCTTCGAATGCAATATTATCGGTCAATATTTTGTTTAGTGAATGTGGCTATTAAGCGTTGAGATAAAAAAATTAACGAGACAGCAGTGATAATTTAGTTAATTTCTTTTTGAATAGCTCTGGACTAAACTTAGTATTTAACCATCAGTGTTCCCCATGAAACGCGTTAAGAATTTCTATATTAGACTGGGTGTTAGTCTATGCTAAAAATAGTATTTATTGGTCTCGGTGGTAGCATTGGCGCAATTATGCGTTATTGGGTTTCACTTCAGATTGGCAATTGGCTTGGCAGAGATTTTCCATACGGCACGCTTATTGTGAATGTACTTGGTTGTCTAATTCTGGGTATTATCTATACACTGTTTCATACAAAAATTTCAATTAGTGATGAACTGCTGCATGCAATTCAATTGGGTTTACTAGGTGCATTTACAACCTATTCAACATTTTCAATCGAAACGCTATTAATGTTTCAAAATGCAGAATATATGAAAGCTGGCATTTACATTGGATTAAGCGTTGTATTAAGCATCTTAGCTGTCTGGGCCGGAACATTGATCGTGAAATACGTTTTTGCTTAATAGATTTCGCCCCGCGCGACCCCAATTTAAGTGGGGGGATAAATTCATTCTTCTACTTTGGAGGCACCCAATGGTTTGTACTGGCAGCGGGGCAATGCCATTAACTTAAAGCTTTGTTATGAATTATTTGTAGCCCGCACGGAGCGTTCGAAGAACGTGTACTGCGGGAAAGAATTGAGATTTCCCGCATTTCGTCGCCTATGGCGACTTCTTACGGGCTACTGTATTATTGATAATTTTGTAGCCTGTCTGTGGCCTTTGCGTCGTTTTCGACCAGCGATGCTCAAAAAACATCGAATGCCGGAGTTTCCTGAACCCGCCTACGCCTGTGCCGACTGCAACATTTTGTAATTACGTCTTAAGTTAATGGCATTGGCCTGCGAGGTAAGCCGAATAAATATGGGTTGAAATAGCTGTTTTGATTGAGAAATTTTCTATTTTAAGGTATAAACACAAACAAATTTCATCTCGATTAAACTCTGGAGACACTAAATCTAATGTTGGAACTGAAGTATGTTCGTGCCAATTTGCAAGAGGTCGCTGACAAGCTAAAAACCCGAGGATTTATCCTCGATGTAGAGCAAATTGAACAATTAGAGGTACGGCGAAAACAAATTCAAGTACGTACTCAAGAATTACAGAATAATCGAAAGCTGGTTTCGAAAAAAATCGGTGAACTAAAGAAAAAAGGCGAAGACGCGCAAGAAGTCATGAAGCAGGTGAGTTCTCTTGGTGATGAGTTAAAGCAGTCTGAATCTGAACTCGAAGAATTACAAAACAAACTGCACACCATATACGCTAGCATACCCAATATTCCAAGTACTTCAAGCCCAATTGGGAAAAACGAAAACGACAATATTGAAGTGCGAGTCAGTGGTAAAATTCCAAAATTTGATTTTGAGATTAAAGATCATGTTGATTTGGGCACACAATTAGGCTTATTGGATTTAGAAGCTGCGGTCAAATTAACTGGCTCTCGATTTAGTGTTTTTCATGGCAAATTAGCACAATTACATCGAGTATTAATTCAATACATGTTAGATATTCATACCAGGTCTCACGGTTATATCGAAACCTATGTGCCGTATATTGTTAACAATGAAAGTCTCTTTGGAACAGGGCAGTTACCTAAATTCGAAGAAGACTTATTTAAATTAGAGCATCACTCAGAACAAAAAGAAGGTCAGCAGGCAAATCAAGGTAAATCTTATTATTTAATTCCAACCGCTGAAGTGCCGCTGACAAATTTAGTACGCGACGAAATTGTCGATGCGAAACAACTGCCAATTAAACGCGTTGCGCATACGCCTTGTTTTCGCTCTGAAGCAGGTTCTTATGGCAAAGATACAAAAGGTATTATTCGCCAACATCAATTTGAAAAAGTCGAGTTGGTGCAAATTGTCGAACCGCAGCAATCTGAACAAGCTTTAGAAGACTTAACCAAGCACGCCGAGGCTATATTGTTAGGCCTAAACCTACCCTATCGGGTAGTCGCCCTATGCACTGGAGATATTGGTTTTGGTGCTTCAAAAACGTATGATCTAGAAGTCTGGTTACCGAGTCAAAACTGCTATCGAGAAATATCATCTTGTAGTAATTTTGAAGCCTTTCAAGCGCGACGCATGCAGGCTCGTTGGCGTAATCCAGAGACAGGTAAACCTGAGCCGGTGCATACAGTCAATGGATCGGGTTTAGCAGTAGGTCGCACATTAGTGGCTATAATGGAGAACTATCAGCAAGCGGATGGCAGTATCCGAATTCCTGATGCCCTAAAACCTTACATGCCAGGCGTTGAGATATTAAAATAAGTAGTGAACTTGAAAAGCCCTATGACTGAATCAAAATCTTATTTACCGATCTTTTACAATATAAAAGATAAACGATGTTTGCTTGTAGGTGGCGGTACTGTCGCTGCGCGTAAACTTGAATTTTTGCTTGATGCTGGGGCGCGCGTTAAATTAGTGTCTCCAAAGCTCAGCGATAAAATTAAAGACAGTATTGATGAGTTATCCGATTCAAGCCGAGTTGAAATTATCGAGAAGGAATATGAGGAATCTTGTTTGGACGGCTGCGTACTGGTTATTTCCGCAACTGATAACAAAAAAGTAAATGAAGTTGTTTCGCAACATGCTCAAAGTAAAGCGATACCAGTTAATGTCGTTGACGATCCTAGTTTATGCAGTTTTATCGTGCCTTCTATAATTGATCGAAAGCCAGTTCAAGTCGCAGTCTCAACAGGTGGCTCATCCCCCGTGCTAGCACGTCTGTTACGTTCAAAATTGGAATCGATAATTCCTTCTGCCTATGGGCGTTTGGGTGAGTTATGTGAAAAACATCGTGAACAAGTTAAACAGGCTTTACCGGACGTCAATACTCGTCGTGCATTTTGGGAGAAGGCACTTGATGGTCTTTTTGCCGAATATGTGTTTGCGCACAAAGATGACTTGGCCGAAAGAGCGTTGCAAGCCGAGCTAAAGGTATTTGCTAATAATAAACAAAGTATTGGTGAAGTTTATTTAGTAGGGGGTGGGCCGGGCGACCCTGATTTGCTCACGTTTCGTGCCTTGCGACTAATGCAAAAAGCAGATGTTATTGTTCATGATCGTCTGGTATCAAAAGAAGTACTCGACATGTGTAGGCGTGATGCAGAACGAATATACGTTGGTAAAGAAAGAGATAATCACACAGTTCCACAAGAAGATATAAATCATTTATTAGTGAGATTGGCAAAAGAAGGAAAAACAGTTTGTCGACTCAAAGGTGGTGATCCTTTTGTATTTGGTCGGGGTGGAGAGGAAATTGATACGCTTGCCGAGCAGGGTATTAATTTTCAAGTCGTGCCTGGGGTAACGGCCGCAATTGGTATTTCGTCTTATGCTGGAATACCGCTAACACACCGTGATTATGCGCAATCGGTTATTTTTGTCACGGGCCATCTTAAAGATGGTACAACGAATATTAACTGGACTGCGCTGGTGCAACCAAAGCAAACAATTGTTTTTTACATGGGGTTGCATGGCATATCAATAATATGCAAAGAGCTAATTGCACACGGCATGGCGACTACAACTCCAATTGCTATGATTCAACAAGGAACTACAAAAAATCAAAAAGTAGTGACTGGCACCTTAGAGAGCATGCCAGAGAAAGTTAAGCAAGCAAAGTTAAAACCGCCTACTTTAATCATTGTTGGTGAAGTGGTTGCATTACATAAAAAATTGAGTTGGTTTGATCCAAGTAGTTTTCAGTAAGCGAGGTGGTCTAGTCGCTAACTTTCGAAACAAGGTATCACTCACTGCTGTCCCACAGTTAACCGCGTACTTGGTATAGGAAGGGCGATACTCAATATCTGCTCCTGCGTTGCTCTACCTCTTGCATCCCTGCAGTCGTGAAGAGCCGGGCTACAGATCCTTCAAAATTATAATAAACAACTAACGCACTGCTTCAGGTTTAACATTTATTAGTCTTATGGAAAGCGTCTCAAATTCATGTCTCGACCAAGGGTTAAGCGACTGATGGTAAACGTGAGTAGGATGTGACCAACCTAACCCCTGTTATTTCAATGTTCTTTTCAGACTTACAGGTATAATCTTAAGGCCAGCCTTTCTTATTTATTCCAAACTGTGGGACAGCAGTGAGGTATCACTGTTGTCCCGTTTGCTTTTTTATCTCGATGCTTAATAGTCGCATTTGAAGCTCCCCGTTGTTGCGGTAGTTTTGTTCATCTTCGTATATTCCTTGTAAATATCAGAATTTATGGAATTGTTAAGAAGTATTGTCTATATAATGGCCACAAATAAACATCTGTTCAATAAAATTTAATTTCTAGAAATATTCTAACATGTTGATTAATCGCTATTAAAAAGGTTGAAGTTTAGAATAATTGTGTCGATACCGTTTATGTCCCTTTACAAAACCGATTGAAACGATATAATCGATTGAAACGATATTAATTAGCTTTAAGCACAAATTGGAGAGGTTTACCTATATAATTTTGTGTTTATTTTTAAAGACTTAATTAAAAAAATTTTTAATTTTGTAAGTCAAAGGTTTGTGTCGATGCCTATCTGCAGCGAAGTTACATGTTCACAGGTTTCTCCCTGACTGTTTGTGACTGGGCGAGAGAACCGCGAGGTTTTTAGACCCTTGATAGGTATCGACCTTTTCTATTTAATTTGTTTAGGATGTGTTGGGGTAGATTAACTTGCATTGTTGAGGCATGTGTTATGCGCCATGATTTACGACCAAATGAAGTAGCTAAGTTACTGAGAGTATCGCCCATTACGGTTCGCGATTGGGTTAATAAGGGAATATTAAAAGCACGTACCACTCCTGGCGGACACAGACGGTTCAGCCTAAAAGAGATAAAAAAATTCGCACATAGTCGAGGAATCAAATTAGAAAATGATTCTAAGGCTTCCTCAAGTATTTTAGTTGTTGATGACAACATACAAATAACCCAGTTTTTAGAAGAATTCATTCTTCTTTATGACGCTGAAGCAGAAATTGTTGTCGCACACGACGGTTTTGCTGCGGGCGTCAAATTAGAAGGTTATAAGCCAGATTTTGTCTTGCTGGATTTAATGATGCCACGTTTAAATGGTTTTGAAGTATGCAAGTACATTAAAACAGAATTAATTAAATATGATATTTGTGTGATTACGATGACTGGCTATTTTAGCCAAGAAAATATTGATAAAGCTTTTGCAGCTGGCGCGAACTATTGCATTAGAAAACCGTTTGATGAAGCGCAATTACTTAAATTGCTTAATATGTCTGAATCCATACGAGAGACAGAGTTATGAGCACCAAGT
>QIKQ01000364.1 GCA_003233075.1 Gammaproteobacteria bacterium | reverse complement strand
GTTTGTCGAGTAGCTTATATGAAATGCCTGGCATTATGTCGTACCGAAGACCAGTGGTTACATCATTTGCATGATCAAATAACACCGCTTCCGTTTGCATATGATAAGTTAATTTGCGGTTTGAACTATGAGGAATATTTCCATCAAGCAAAATTTGTGGAAGTCGCCGATAGGATTCCGCTATGCCTTTTAAAGGCTGAAATGATTGCAATCGCATTTAACGACCAATAAGGCCTAGAATATTTTAAATCTATTTTCCGTTCTAACTGGGTAAGCGCCGTATCTGTGAGACGATTTCCTAAATCTTCAACATAAGAGCCGTCGGATACCGAATTTAAATCAACATCAGTTGACCAGTTTTTTCCTATTCGGGCTTTTTGACGGTAATAAAATAAATTTCGATCTTGATTGGCAAAATTATTATCGTCAGGTAAAAACTCCAGCCCTATAACTCCTTTAGCGTTTTTACTTAAGTATCGATATTCTCCAATAAACTGATAACCACGCTTACTTAAAAATCGAGACGTTAGGGTGGCATCTCGATTAGGAGCAATATTCCAATAAAATGGAATTTTAACATCATTACCCGAGCTTCCAGTGTCGCCGAAGCTAGGCATTAAAAATCCAGACTTACGTTTTTGATCGATTGCAAAACTAAGAGATGGTAGGTAAAAAATGGGAACGCCTTTTACTTTTATAAGAACATTTTTAGCGTGGCCTGTGCCTTTTTCTCGATTGATCTTAAATTTGCTTGCTTTAAGTTCCCAAAAACGACTCGTGTCAGAGCAGGTACTGTAAGTAATTTTATTAAAGGTAGCTGTCGTTTTACTAACAATGACTAGATGTTGTGCATCAGCTCGTGCTTTACTTGATTCTAACCAAACTCGACCATTATGAAATTCGGCCCGCTCACCTCTAATTTGTTTATATCCGGAATCAGCCTTAACTGCGAAGCCCTTATTAGAGTAAAAGACATGACCTTTTGCGGTTATTTTATTTTCGGCTTGGTCGTAAATTATTTCATCAGCACGAATAGTTTTTCCGTCGCCTTTTATGATGACATTACCTTCCAGGTTCATTTTTTGTCTTGAGCCATAACTTTTGTCAGCGGAAATATGCATTTTGCTGGGGTCTAATGCAGGGTCTAGCAGAATAGAGCGGTATTTACTTTCAAGTTCGGGGGAAGACGAGCAAGCAGCAACATCGGTATCTATGCTAGATGATGTTGATTTGGGCTGATATAGAATTGAGCTATCTGTTGTTTTTTTGTCTAATTTTTGTTCAGCAGAAAGGCTTGAACTTAATATGAGGCCAAAAATGACAACGAGTATACAAAAATCCTTGAAAATACTTCTATCCAACATTATTACTCTTTAATATATGTTTGTTTAATTATTTTGTGGGTGCAAATTTAGAAGAATTAGCTTCTTATTACCCAAAATCCCTATAGACTTAAATTTATGAATTATTTACCAAAAACAAAAACTTATATATTACGTGCGGTTGTTATTATTATCGCAATTAGTGTCGTTTTAACTATTTTATTGCTTGTAACCGGACCAGAGCCAGTTGTTCAGTCTCGAATACCTAAGCCAGTAAAAGTTGATGTATATAAGGTCCGATATCACAATTTAATACCAAAAGTACAGCTTGTCGGTAGAATTCGACCTGCTCAAAAAGCGAAATTACGTTTTGAGGTCTCTGGAAGAATATTACAACGTTTCATAGAACCAGGCCAAACAGTAAAATATTCCAGCATACTAATGACCCTCGACAGCGGCGATTTTGAAAACGCTGTAGCCGAAGCTAAGGCACAGCATACACTAGAAAGTGCGAGTATCCAACGTGATAAAAAACTACTCGCCTTAGCAAAAGACAATACTGCTTTACAAGTTAAAGAGGTTAAGCGATTGAATAGGCTAGGTAAAGGCGCATTAGTGTCTCAGTCTCGGTTAGGTGAAGTCAGGCAGCGTTTATATCAACTTAGAGCTGAGGAGGCTCGTTTAAATTTTAGTGTTGAGACAGCTTCTGCTCGAATAGTATTAAAAAAAGCAGCTTTAGAAAGAGCGATGCGAAATTTAAAGCGTACTGAGCTTAGGGCACCGTTTGCAGGTGTTGTTAATTTAGTCACAGCACAGAAGGGTGATCTAGTCTCAACAAACAATAGCATTGTTGAATTAGTGTCCAGCGATGAAGTTGAGCTCTACCTGCAAGTTCGTAATCAGGTCGCGATGTCATTGGCATTAGGTATGAAAGTCGAAGTGTTGATTAATCAGAAAAAAGTTCAAGGCAGCATTATTGCATTACAAGCAGACCCAGACTCATCTACTTTTACTCATGCACTGAGAATTAAACTGCCTAAGGGATCGGCAGTAGCCGGCATGTTAGCAAATGTTAATTTGCAGCTCAGGCCTCTCGATCACGTAATTGCCGTTCCTATTAACAGTATTTTTAGAAAACGCGGTGCAGCGTACGTTATGTTAGTCGATGATGACCAAATGGTTAAGCGCCAAGCGATACATTTAGGTCAGCGAGTAGGCGAATTTATTGTTGTTAGCGGTGGCCTTTCTGATGGTGATTTAATTGTGCGCGGTGATCTATCGACAATTAAGTCAGAGCAAAAAGTCAGCATTAAAAAAAAGAAGTCCAATAAAGAAATTAGTAAACATTAATAATAAGGGAGCACCTTAGTTTTAATTTCTTTTAATTAAATTTAAGTTAATTTCATAAATAAAAATCCTAAATTTATTTAGGAAAATGTCATTCAAAGAGTTGTAATTTGTTTCTAATTCGATTTTCTATTCACAATCCGCTTATTACCAATCTCCTATTGGTTCTGGTTGTATTCGCCGGAATAATGTCTTGGAATCAAATGCCACAGGAAATGTTTCCTTCGATTGAGATTGATATGGTGAGTATAACAACTCAATACGATGGCGCTCCTCCGGAAGATGTGGAACAACAAATTACCTTACCTATTGAAGAGCAATTTGAAGAATTAGCGGACATTGATTATATTTTTTCGACCAGTGGAGAAAGTAGATCAAATGTTTTTATAAAATTAAAATCAGGCACTAATGTCGATGATTTTATGCGCATCGCTAGATCTGAATTAGACCAAGTAAAAAGATTGCCTAGCGAAGCCGAAAAGCCAGAACTTAGTCGCATTGTTGCTCGTTTTCCAGTTATTAGTATTGCAATTTATGGCAATGTCAGTGACGCCTATTTGGCTGAGATCGCTAATCAAGTAAAGATTCGAATTAAACAGGGCAAGGAAGTGAAAGGCGTTGCTAGTGTTGATATTGCAGGCAATCAAGATTGGGAGTTATGGGTAGTCGTTAACCCCGAGGTATTGGCAGCACATAAAATTTCCTTAAGTCAAATAGCACAAGCTTTGCGGGAAAATTTAAAAGACTTGCCGGGTGGTTCGGTGAAAGCGAAAGAAGGTGATATTTTACTAAGAGGAAGGGGCCAACGACCCGATGCCGGACATATTAAAAAGATAGTTTTAAAGCATACACTTGATGGTGGACAGCTCACTTTAGCCGACCTAGCGGAAATTAAATATCGATTAGAAGAGCCTAAGACTTTAGGTCGTTTTAATGGAAACCGATCTATTAATTTGACGATCTCAAAAACATCGAGAGCGTCAACTATAGAAGTAGCGAAGCAAATTAAGGCCCTCGTAAAAAAATTAAAATCTGAATTGCCGAGTTCTGTCAAAGCGGAAACCTTTGCCGATTCATCTGTCTACGTGGAAACTCGCCTTAATACCGTTAAGTCGTCAGGCATTGTTGGTCTGATATTATTGCTAATTTCTCTTTACGTTTTCCTTAATTTCCGTATTGCTCTTATTACTGCAATGGGCATTCCTGTTTCATTTTTAGTAGGCGTAATTTGTTTATTTTATTTTGGACTCACCATTAACATGATTACTCTATTTGCATTTTTAATCGCATTGGGCATGATTGTTGATGATGCGATTATTGTAAATGAAAATATTTATCGTTATTTAGAGCAAGGCTTGCCAGCGCATGAGGCTGCGATAAAGGGTTCGCGTGAAGTTTTTTGGCCGGTGCTTGCCTCGACAGCAACTACGATAGCTGCTTTTTTACCAATGTTCGCGATTACGGGGCATATGGGTGAATTTATAAAAGCCATTCCTATCGTCGTCACGGCGACTTTATTGGGTTCGCTAATAGAAGCATTCGGTGTATTGCCATCTCACGCGGCGGAAATTCTAAAAGTTAAAGCAAAAAACAAAAAGAAACAGGTGGTTAATTGGGGAAAGTGGTTAGGAAAATATATCAATGCGCTAGAGTGGTCCATTGTCAATCGATACATTGTTGTAGCACTCACTGTTGGTATCCTAGTGGTTACATTTGCCTATGCTAAGACTCGCATTCCGGTCGTTTTTATGTCAGAAATTAATATTGGCCAGTTTTTTGTAAACGTGGAAACTGCAAATACAAACAGTTTATTAGATTCGGAAAAAATAGCTAAGCAAGTTGAAAAAAGAATTAGTAGTGTAGTAAAAAAAGATGAGCTAAAAACAATGCTGACTAATATTGGCTTTAGCATGATCGACCTCAATCGTTATCAAGTGGGCAGCCAATACATTCAAGTCATGGTGGACCTGAAAAAGAGAGAGCCACAAGGTTTTATAGAGAATATTGTTTCACCCCTAGTTACTTTTAATTTTTCAGATAAGGGGAAGCGAAAACGCAGTAGTCAGGAAATAGAAAATAATGTTCGTCAAGCCTTGAGGGGCATGCGTGGCATTGAACGTATGAATATTATTAGACTTTCAGGTGGTCCTGCTGGGCGCGACTTGATTGCAGGTTTTACTGGTCCAGATACAACAAAATTAAAAGAATACGCTAAAGAATTAGTAGCCTATTTAAAAAGTCAAAAAGGAGTTTATGATATACGCCACGACATTGATCCTGGTAAGCGTGAGCTCCAATATAGTATTAATTCAAGAGGCAAGGAGTTAGGTTTAACGCAGCAACAAATCAGTGATATAGTCAGAACTGGCTTTCTTGGCTTAGAAGTTGTGTATGTTAACCGCGACAACAAGCGCATTCCCGTCAGATTAATTTTCAATGATCGAATAAGAAAAAATAGTGATTTGAGAAATCTTAAATTAACACTCGCGAGTGGCAAGACAGTTTATTTAGGAGACGTTGCATCTCTTGAAGAAGGCCGTGGAATGAGCACGATTAGACGCTATAACTTAAATCGGATGATTCGCGTTTCGGCTGAGCTCAATAGCAAAATAATTACTTCCGCTGAAATAACGAAGCTAATAGATCAAAAATTCAAAAAACAACTTGAGGCAAACCCGGAATATAAATTAAGTTATTATGGCGAAAAAAAGCAAACGCAAGAATCCTTTGCAGGCATGGGTAGGGCGATGTTTTTGGCATTGATTATTATCTATTTTATATTATGTGCCTTATTTAAATCGTTATTCGAACCTTTAGTTGTCATGTTTGCTATACCCTTTGGCATAATTGGGGTAGTTATCGGCCATGTTATATTCGGCTATAATCTACAATTTCTATCCTTAATTGGCTTTATTGCATTATCTGGTATTGTGGTTAATGATTCGCTTATTTTGGTTGATTTTATTAAGAAGCAACGTGATAAGGGCATCGATCGTATGCAGGCTATATTAACGGCAGGCAAAGTGCGAATTCGGCCCATATTATTAACAAGCATTACTACTTTTTTAGGAGTGTCACCGTTAATCTTTTTTGCCACAGGACAAACAGCTTTGCTTGCACCGATGGCGGTAAGCTTGGGTTTTGGTCTATTATTAGCGACGATTCTTATATTAATAGTCGTACCTTGCTTTTATTTAGTGGTAGATGATATTAGAACATCTACATTAGGGGCTCTTGGAAAACTGAGGAAGCGAGCTTCGAGACCAAGTTAAGATTTGTTTAGCTTACCCCGCAGCTTGCGGCCGGGTAGTTTATTTAGGAGATAACATTGTCTGATCGAATTGAACAAATTCACCTGTGGCTTAAGCCTATAATTAAACAGGATGATTATTCTTTTGCACCGGCATCTTCAGATGCGAGCTTTAGGCGCTATTTTAGAATTCAATATGATGGTCGGTCGCAAATAGTAATGGATGCACCACCAGAGCAGGAAAATTCGGAGAAATTTATTACGATCGCGAATCAAATGGCTAGTTTTGGTTTAAACGTGCCAATTATAAGCGCCAGTGATTTAGACAAAGGCTTTTTGCTAATATCTGATTTAGGTAATCGAGAATATTTATACGAGCTAAATGCCGATACGGTAGAACGTTTGTACGGAGATGCATTAAGTTCTCTCGTTGTGTTGCAAACACAAGGCATTGACTTTGATTTGCCGCATTACGATCGCGCTTTATTAATGCGTGAGATGGAAATATTTCGCGAATGGTATCTGGGCAAGCATATTAATTATGAATTGGATGATAAGTTAAATAAAGAAATTGACAGCTGTTTTGAATTTTTAGCTCAATCAGCTCTAGAGCAAGATAAGGTTATTGTTCATCGTGATTATCACTCAAGAAACTTACTGATTACCGAAGAGAATAATCCAGGTATTTTAGATTTCCAGGATGCAGTCATAGGTCCAGTGACTTATGATTTAGTTTCTTTGCTTAGAGATTGTTATGTGCAGTGGCCTATAGATTTAGTTCGGCAATGGGTCATAGCTTATCATAATCGGTGCCTGCAATCAGGCATTTTAAAAGATGTGAGTGAGCAGCAGTTTATTCGTTGGTTTGACTTAATGGGCATACAGCGGCATTTAAAAGCATCTGGAATTTTTGCTCGGTTAAATTACCGTGATAACAAGCCAGATTATTTGAAAGATATACCAAGAACACTCAATTACGTTAAGCAGGCTAGTAAAACTTATCCTGAATTAGAACCTATTTCTATTTTATTAGATAAAGTGGAATAAAAATAAAGGTACTTAATATGCGTGCAATGATACTAGCTGCAGGTCGCGGTAATCGAATGCGACCATTGACCGACAATACTCCGAAACCCTTGCTCAAAGTAAATGGTCAACACCTTCTTGAGTATCATATAAAGGCGTTAGCAAATGCGGGCATACGCGACATTGTTATTAATCTCGCGTACCTAGGAGATCAAATTGAAACCACCATTGGTTGTGGCGACAAATATGGCGTGTCAATTCAATACTCCAATGAAGGGCAGGCCTTAGAAACCGCCGGCGGAATTTTTAATGCATTGCCGCTACTTGGAAATGAGCCTTTTTTAGTTGTAAATGGCGATGTCTGGACGGATTATGTTTTCGACGAAATAATTTTAAAGCCGATTGAATTGGTCCATTTAGTTTTAGTGCCAAATCCGGAGCAGCATCCCAATGGCGATTTTACTTTAATTGATAATAAGGTGGTGAATACCAAAGGAGAGGGGGCTAATACTTTTAGTGGCATAGGAATTTATCATCCTGATTTATTTGAAGGCTGCACTCCAGGTAAGTTTCCCTTAGCGCCACTGTTAATTGATGCGATGAATAAAGGGAAAGCCAGCGGTGAATTGTTTTCAGGGCGTTGGTATGATATAGGTACGCCAGAGAGGTTGGTGGCACTCGATGATCAATTGGCTAGCGAAGTTTAGTTTATTACTGGCGACAATTATTTAGTCTGTTGAGACAAGGCATGCCTCACTGTTGTCCCACAAAAATTTTGTTTCGATGTGTAGCAGTTATCGAGCGATCAGGTCGCATTCAACCTTCCCCGTCGTTGCGAGATTGCGTCAGCAGATGACGCAATCTCCTAATCTAAGTCACTGAATTAGAGAGATTGCTTCGGTGTGATCGGTGATCACCCCTCGCAACGACCAATTTCTTTGAAATTTTTCTCGTCGTATATTAAATATTTTTTCTCATTCGTCTATTTTTTAACGCGTATATGCTTCGTGCTAGCTTCATGTCCCAAATCACCAATCAATCGATTTAATCATTAAAATTAGAGTTAAATGATACATTATCACAAACTGTGGGACAGCAGTGAGGCATGCCTTGTCTTTACGGATATCGATTTTGAAGGCGAAGTGCTATTTGTATTGTTTGATAACCTGTTCTAATGCTTTGACAATCATTTCACTGACGACTTTTGTATCGTATTGTTTTAGTATTTTATCATACGCATTTTTTGAAATTTTAGCTGAGAGAGTTTTGTCTTGAATGACTGACTTTAAGGCAGTGGCAATTGCTATTGAGTCGCCTTTGGGAACGATTAAGGCATCACTAGCATGTAATGCAATCTGGCTTGGACCTTCGGAGTCAGTAGTGACAACGGGTTTACAAAACATAAAGGCCTCTAATAATATTATCCCGAAGGGTTCAATGTTTGATGGTAGACAAAAGATATCAATGGACTCAAAAAAGTCCTTCTTATTTTCTATCCAACCTGCAAAAGTGATTTTATTATTTAGCTTTAATTCTTGAACACGGTTTTTGAGGTCCTGTTCTTCTACACCTGAGCCGCCTATCACAGCATGAAAATCAATATTCATTTTATCTAGTTCAGCCAAGCTTTGAATAAATTCAGCAAAACCTTTTTTCTTAACAAATCGCCCCATCGTTCCAATGATAGGAGGAGTGCGATAGGGTTTGTTTTCATAGGAGTGTCCATTAGGGACTTTAATCATATTTGGGATGTGAAAAAAGCTCGCAGTTTCTTGTCCAAAAGAAGCAATATGGTCACGCAAATCGCCGGTAGTATAAAAAATTCCTTCTAAACCAATTAATCTGCTGACACTGTAATTTGGTGTCACGGCACAAATTGGAGCGATGTCCAGGGCAGGTTTTTTTGTAAGAGATATGGCTCTATTTCCGAAAACAATAATAATATCTGGTTTGGTTTTAATCAGCGTTTTTCTTATTTTAGATTTGGCGATAAAATCCCATTGGCCGAAATTGCTGATCGGTATAATCGTTAGTGCTGCGTTTGATACATTGTCATTTCGATCATATTCTTGTGCAATTATTTCGAGTTCTTGTCTGGTTTGTGCTTGTGGATGGACTAACGTGGTGATTTGTTTGCCTCTGGATAGGAGTGCTTCGCAAAAATCTAAAAAGGATTGCTCTAATCCGCCTAGTCCACGTCCAAACATGGCACATACAATATGCACTCTTAACTCCAATAAACTATCCCGCCGCTTGCGGCGGGGTAGTTTTTCTTAATAGATTTCGCTCCGCGCGAAGTGAATTCGCACGGGCGACCCTAATTTATATAAGAGGGGTAATTCCGTTCGCCTCTCTGGATACCCCCAATGGGTTGTACCCGCAGCAAGATGCGGGGAATAATTTTAGTGTTTTTGTGTTATCTGCAATGCCAGCAGTTTATCATTATTTGAGAGTTGCATCTATGCAGCCTAGCTAATTGTCGGCGATTGGCTCAACATTGTCCTATAATATAGATACCTTCATCAATGGTGCAATAAATAAATATGGGCCAAGAAATACCCACAACGCAATTTAAAGACGGCGATTTCAATCAGTTTTTGGCTAATTTAGAGCGAGAAACTGAAATACTTGAGGGCTGGTTTCAACAAAAAAAGTTTAGCTCGCATGAGTGTATTGCTGGATTTGAGTTGGAAGCATGGTTGGTTTATAAAAACGCACTGCCTGCGCCAATCAATGAAATCTTTCTGCATCGAATGAATAGTGAATTAGTGACTCCCGAACTATCTAAGTTTAATATTGAGCTAAATACAGAGCCAATCGTTTTGTTAGGGTCGGCTTTATCTGAATTCGAATTAGGATTAAATCGTAATTGGAATCAATGTATTAAAGTGGCGAATGGGCTTGATATCGATTTAGCGATGATAGGGATTTTGCCTAGCCTGTGCGAAAATGATTTAACAATGAATAACATGTCGAAAATGCAGCGCTATCAAGCGTTAAATACGCAAGTATTTGAAATGCGCAAAGGATTGCCGCTTAAACTCGATATTGTGGGCAAGGATCATTTAAAATCAACTCACTACAATGTGATGTTGGAAGCATCGACTACCTCTTTTCAAATACATTTACAGTTTGATCCCGAGCAAGCAGTCAGATTTTATAATGCTTCTTTAATTGTGTCAGCTGCTACCTTGGCGGTATCAGTGAACTCACCTTTTTTATTTGGCCATGATCTTTGGGATGAAACTCGCATTCCTTTATTTGAGCAGGCCGTCGAGGTTGGCGGCTACGATGGTGCGGCGTATGGGCCGACTCGACGTGTAGGCTTTGGCACCGCCTATGTAAAAGAATCAATTTTCGAGTGTTTTCAAGAAAACTATCGGCACTTTCCGGTTATGTTACCAATATTGTTTGATAAGGGATTGCAGCGATTACGCCATTTACGTTTGCATAACGGAACAATCTGGCGTTGGAATAGACCCCTTATAGGTTTTGCTGAAAATGGTGAACCTACACTAAGGTTGGAGCATAGAGTGATACCAGGAGGGCCAACCATAGTTGATATGACTGCCAATGCCGCCTTTTTTTATGGTTTAATTTATTATATGGCAACTATGCCAGACCCGCCCGAATCGCACATTAACTTCTCTCAGGCACGAGACAATTTTTATCACGCTGCGCGGAAAAGTTTGCAGGCACAAGTCGACTGGCTAGAT
Source organism: Gammaproteobacteria bacterium (assembly GCA_003233075.1). GTDB lineage: Bacteria > Pseudomonadota > Gammaproteobacteria > SZUA-21 > SZUA-21 > SZUA-41. The sequence goes on along the minus strand of QIKQ01000364.1, from coordinate 4,496 downwards.
GATAGAAGAATTTCGATTCGAGACTTAATTTTGTCTGAGTTAATACCAATGGCAAAAGTAGGATTACAAAAGTTACAGCTTGATAAAGAAGATATTGATTTATATTTGAATATTATTAGTGAAAGAGTAAGTTGCGGTCAAACAGGGGCAGCATGGCAGCGTGCGTTTGTTAATAAATATGGAAAAGATATGGCTCAATTAACTGCCGCGTATATTCAAAATCAAAAAACTTCTAAACCAGTTCATACTTGGCCACTTTAATTTCAAGCGTAAAATAAATTAGGATATTAATGTTAATTGAATTAGAAAAATTACCCAATGGCTTGTTAGAAGCAGCCCCAACTAAACTGATCAATATTTTGCAGGGCCCCAGTTTAATTCATTTACCAGGAAAAAACCCAGAACCCTTGTTTATAGCAGTGTTGCAGCATGGAAATGAAACCACTGGGTTTTTAGCAGTGCAGAAAATACTTAAAAAATATCAGAATGAACAGTTACCACGGTCTTTATCAATTTTTATTGGTAATATTTTTGCGGCAGAGAAATCAGCGCGTCGCCTAGAAGATCAAGTTGATTACAATAGAGTTTGGCCTGGTCATCAATATGGCGAGTGCGCCGAAACTAAAATGATGCAGCAAGTATATGATATAATGAAAGCGCGTAAACCTTTTGCCAGTATTGATATTCATAATAATACTGGTTCCAATCCGCATTATGCATGCATTAATCGAGTCAGCTCTGAAACGTTGGCATTAGCAAATCAATTCAGCCATACAATTGTTTATTTTACTCGGCCCTTAGGTGTTCAATCAAAAGCATTTACTGAAATTTGCCCATCGGTAACCGTTGAATGCGGCAAAGTCGGTCAAAGTTTTGGTGTGCCACATGCAGTGGAATTTATTGATTCCTGTTTACAGTTGGAAGAATTAGAAAATGATGAAAATGATCCAGCGAAAAATAATATTTACAGCACTGTGGCAATAGTCCGTCTCTCGAAAGACATTAGTTTTAGTTTTATTGATCAAGCGAGTGATATATTATTAGACCCTAGTTTGGATGACTATAATTTTAGAGAGTTGGCTCCTGGTACTCTATTAGGCAGTTACAAGCAAGATGCTTTTCGTGGGATTGAAGTTTGGAATAATGAAGGAAATAATGTTGCTGAGGAATATTTTGATTTTGAAAAAAATGAAATTAGAATAGCTAAATCTGTCATGCCCTCAATGCTTACTCTAAATGAATTAATTATTAGACAAGATTGTTTATGTTATCTAATGGAAAGGTTTGACAGGAATAGTTTTAAGGAAGATGTTCTAGGCTGAAATTTATTATAGTGCTATTTATTAGAGCTACATTATTTCATTGGCGATTTATTATGTTCGTTTGGGGCATTGCATTTTGGACCCACCGTATTTTAGCTTGTACCAAACAATACCCAAGACTTCGTGTAACCAAAGGTTAATCTTTTCCAAACCCTGCGTTCGAGGAAGTAAATCTTTAAAACCAACCCCATTTCGTGTACTCGTAGTATAACCAGTCGAGGCAGGAATCACTTTAATACCGACGTCTCTAAAAGACCTTATTGCTCTGGACATATGCCAAGCTTGAGTGACTAAATATACTTTATCAGCTCCAAAAGTATCCAATATTTGTTTTGAGCATACTGCGTTTTCGTATGTATTGAAGCTAAATACTTCCGTATACTGCACTTTAACGCCGAGTTCTTTTTCCAATACATATTTCATAAGTAAGGCTTCAGGCTCGGGTGAGCCGTCGGGGTTTCCACCTGAAACTAAAATGGGTAAACTGGTTTTCTTTGCGAGCAAGGCGGCATAACGCAACCTTTGCATTGCATTAGCAGAAACCGAATCTTTATTTCCATGTTCGGGTGCTCGAGGATAACGACCTGCACCAAGAACGACTATCGCTTTAGCGTCGTGATTTCCGATTGAGTTTTCAGCGAGTGGTGGATACTCTAAAAATTTTAAAAAAGGATCCGAGACTAGGGTAATGCTCGATAAATAAAATAAAATTAAGGTCGTGATTATAATATTTCGACTTAGCTTTCGTTTTTTCCAAAATATTAATGCAAACGCTAGCATAATAAAATAAATGCCTGGTGGGAAAAAGAAAACTTCAAATAAGCGCATATTTTTTGTTTACAGTTGATGGATTGCAGTGGTTTTCGATTATAGAGCACCTAGGCATTAAATCATACTATTTTTCTAGGCTCGCGGCTAAGGCTGAAGTACTTCTTTTGCCTGTAGGTCGGCGTGATAGGAAGAGCGCACCATTGGTCCACTTGCAACGTGAGTGAATCCCATCTTATATCCATCTGTTTCTAAGATTTTAAATTCCTCAGGGGTAACATATCGCACAACGGCTAAGTGGTTTAAACTGGGTTGTAAATATTGTCCCAGAGTTAACATATTGCATTGATGTTGACGTAAATCGGACATTACCTCTCTGACTTCGTCCAAAGTTTCACCTAAGCCTAACATCAAACCTGATTTAGCGGGTACATTAGGGTGGTTATTTTTAAAATCATTGATCAAGCTTAAGGAAAATTGATAATCAGAGCCGGGCCTTACTTGCTTGTAAAGCCGGGGAATACTTTCTAGATTGTGATTAAAAACATTAGGCGGCGCGGCATTTAAAATATTAATTGCACGGTCTTTTCGGCCTCTGAAATCAGGAACTAGTATTTCAATTTGAGTTTTTGGACTTTGTTTTCGAATGGCTTTAATGCAATCGACGAAGTGTTGTGCGCCACCATCGCGCAAATCATCTCGGTCTACAGAGGTAATGACGACATAACTTAAATTCATTGATGTAATTGTGGCTGCCAATTTTTCTGGTTCGTTTTGGTTTAAAGCTAATGGTTTGCCATGTGCGACATCACAGAAAGGACAACGCCGAGTGCATATGTCGCCCATAATCATAAAGGTTGCAGTGCCGTGAGCAAAACATTCGCCAATATTAGGGCAGCTGGCTTCTTCACATACAGTATGTAAGTCATTTTCTCGTAGTATTTTTTTGAGACGGCTGACTTCAGGGTGTGCTGGAGACCTCGCTCGAATCCAATGAGGTTTTCGTTTCGGTGTTTCTGTCGGAATCACTTTAATAGGAATGCGTGCTACTTTTTCTGCACCACGTTCTTTTACCCCAGCCGTTTTTGTCTTTCGTTTTTCAGTCATTGGTCACGTTTCTTTTGCGAGTTGAGTAAATTCGTTTAATATAAATTGGCTTAAATCTTTAGATACTCTATTTAAATCCTCTGGTCCACCTAAATCTTTAAGTTGTGTCACTGTTAAATCTTTGTATCCGCATGGATTGATTGCATCAAATGGTTTCAAGTCCATATTTACATTCAGGCTTAGACCATGGTAGCAGCCGAACTTTTTAGCTCTTACGCCTAAGGCTGCAATTTTCTTTTGATCAACGTAAACGCCTGGCGCGGTATCAATTCGATGCGCGTTGACATCATATGATTCTAGCAATTTTATAATGGCATTTTCCATTAAATTAACAAGACTTTTAATACCGCAATTACGTCTTTTTAGGTCAATTAAAAAATAAATAATGAGCTGACCTGGACCGTGGTAGGTGATTTGGCCTCCTCGGTCGACTCTAATAAGAGGGATGGATACATTTTTGCGTAAATGTGATTTATCGCCATTGTAGCCGATCGTGTAGACTGGTTCATGTTCTAAACACCAAATCATATCTAAAGAATAGTTATCTCGATTAGCGGTATATTCTTGCATCGAACGCCAAACAGGCTCATAGTCTCGAAGACCTAGATCTTGAAATTCTATTATTTGGGTATCAACAGGACTAATAAGGTTCATGGGCTTAGTTTAATTCATTCACCGGATTTGAGACAGTAAAAAACCGAGATTTTGAGCAAACTATTTAACAGTATGAAAGATATTGAATATCTACAATCTAAGATAATATCGAGTCTTGTTGTTAAATTTTTGTACTGAGTTCTAAAGTTTGGTCATTGCGAACCCGAACATTAGTGAGAGGTGAAGCAATCTCCAAAATTCAATTATGTTATCTCGATTAGCAATATATATGGTGACGAGATTGCTTTGGGGTGTTCTACGAACCTCTCGCGAGGGCTCGTTCAGTCGGGCTACGGTTATTTACAGTACCATTTTGATGAATTCCGAAGCATTTAAATTTGAATAGATATCGTCAATTTGATTTTTAGAGGTGGCCTTTATGCTTATTGTCACTGAGGTATATTTTTCTGCGCTACTTTTATTTGAGTGAAGTTGAGATTGTTTTATTTCCGGACTGTATTTTTTTACAATGTCGAATACGATTTGACTTAATTTTGGGTGAGTTAAGCCAACTGCCTTAAAGACAAATTGACACGGAAATTCCAATTGAGTTTGTTTTTCTTTTGTCATATCAAAGTATTAATTTAGATTCAGCTTACCCCGCAGCTTGCTGCGGGCACAACCCATTGGGGGTTTCCAAAGGGG
>QIKQ01000298.1 GCA_003233075.1 Gammaproteobacteria bacterium | reverse complement strand
TCTCAGTATCAACATCTACTCCTCCAAACTATTCACCGTTAAAATCGCTCTCTCTTCACTTCAAGTTCGGCCCTTCAGTTGTGATCGACAACCTACTATGGCCTCGGCTGACTTCTGTGTTCCCATCGCAACACCTCTTGATGTCACTAGCACTAGGCAGAAACACAGATCTCCCAGGGTAATACGCGCGACCTTCACACTTATACCCGCCGCATATACATTTAATCGTTCCGTGTAAGTATTGGGCTTTAGAGATATGCGCCTCCTCACCCCAGTTAAATGCCTGATGCGATTTCTGTACGTCGGGTCAGTGTTTTGCTTTCCGCTTCCTTCAGACATCACCTCGCGGTGATTACCCTTGCGGCTCAGCTAGTGGTTCCCCTTACCGGGTCCACAGAGGACTTACACCTCCAAGTCGATTGTTTAAAGCAGCTCTTAAACAACAAACGCCAGTCATTGGCGCTTCGCGCCATGCCTGGCGCACACAAAAAAAAGAGCCAGACAATCTGGCTCATTGAAGAGGTTGCAACAACTATTTCCAAAACCGAAAAGCGGTAATAATTGCTGCAACAAGTGTAATAATCGAAATAACTAAACGATTAAAAATTTCTACTAGCTTCCTTGTTTTCTCTAACTTACTACAGTTTTTTCCCAGACATTTTTTATCTTGCTGTTTACTCACAACTTGCTCCTTTGGGATTAAAACCCCGCTAAAGTTAAGTAATGCAGCAGAGCGCTGCTTGAAATTGCCACTGGCAATAGGGACTAAGGAAGGCGCTTATAAGTCTTGAACGCCACCAAAAGAAGGGAAAACGCAAGATTGTGAATTGCTTTTTAGCAAGATTACTAAATCAGTTTAACTCGACTTTAACTTGAGCAAAAATCTTAGTGTTTCGATCTAACAATCAGCTAAGTTAGACTAGAGTTAAAAGTATGAATGAAATTAGGTAAACGAAAAGAAGATGATGTAGGCTAGTTTTGATTTAATTTCAAAGCTAAAGAAGACCTTTTACAATAAATAATTTACATTGATCATGAAATAAGCAGTAAAGGGCACCTATGTTATATTCAAATCTTATTCGTCTACTTTACCCCATCGTTGCATAAAATATCGGATCAGAAGCGTTTCACTCTATTTTTATCGGCATTTTAGGCTCGTACTCGTATTTTCTAGAACTCACGTAGAATGAACTATGCTCACACTAGAAAATACTGTGTGAGAGCCTATAATACTCGATTAACATAGCCCTGAATCCAATATTTTATGCAACGATGGGGTTAACTATGCTTATCAATTTCGATATACTGTATATTTTAAATCCCAAAATATATTAAACACATGAATTCAAAAACTAAAAAATACTTTTCAGCGTATATTGTCTTTGCTCTCATCGCGGCTTGTATCGTTATTCTAAGTTCGATCTATTTGGGCTCTCTGGGATTACCTTATGTGCTTGCCTACTTAGTTGCAATCAACCTCACCGCATTCTGTTTTTACGGGTATGACAAGTTAATCGCAGGAAGATCGATGACTCGCATTCCTGAATGGGTATTGCACGGCATCGCGATATCTGGAGGTTCACCAACAGCATTACTCTCACAAAAATTATTTCGGCATAAAACAGCAAAAAAATCCTTCCAAATTGTTTATTGGTTAATTGTTTTTGTTCAAATTGCGATTCTAATTTACATTTACCTAATTCGATAAATTATAGGTATTTGATATGCCCAGTTATGGCTTATCAACCTAACTGGAACAATCAAGATAAATTGATTTATTTTAAAAAGGTATTTTGTGTCTGACTTTCCCCCGGTGCTGAATCCGATTTGATTTTCCAAATATACCAATTGGGCACAACCCATACCCAATAGCCCTGATTCACTTTTTGTCCGCACCACGCACTGCCAGTCCAATAACCCCAATCATGAAAAGTACCATACTGCTTTTTATCTTTTGCACAATGTACAATTTGTAGCAGCTCACGATATTTACCGTTAACGCTAGCCTTAACCGAAATATTTTGATTGGAATACAGCGGAAAAGATATAAGCAAAAACATTGCAATATAACATGCAAATAATAACTTTATCCTAGACAGTGATTTGAGGGTCATAAAACATTATTGCATGGTAATTACTATAACACTAGCTCACTTAAAGACAGCGATACTATGATGCTATGAATTTGATAATTAAGACCAGGTTAAATGCGCGCACTAACTCGAACTGGTTTCGTCACCTTCTAATCGGCCACGTGCTGAGTTAGTTTTAGAATTAAGCTCTACAAGTTTACTAGCAGATGCCAAACCAAAGCTTGGCATACCACTGTAAATTGCTTCGTATTGGCCAGCCTTAACTAAGTAGGTTTCATGCCAAATACCTATGTCGGCCCGAGATTTTGCCATACGTTTGTTGAATGCCTGCCATGCTGGCAAATGTGATTTATCACTATCACGCGCGTATTTTTCTAAATGCTCAAACGATCTCCAATATTGAACAATGACCTTACTGCTAAAGACGTGACCTAATAGACCACATTCAGGATTAGCGTATAGTTCCTTAATCATTTTTGGCATCGCCATAACAGCTGGCAACCATTTATGGATTTTCCATATTTTGTTAATACGTATACCGATGAGGAAAACGACAAAATCACCGTCTATGTCTGCCGCCATTCTTTGATTATAGATTTTTTTCATAACGTATCTCTTATCTAACTAATTTACGAACTAAACTTACGCCCAACACCAAATTTAACAATTTTTAAATACACTACCAGCATTGTATAACATTTAATGTAATGAAATAATACTGATTGGGCTCAGGGGTTAAACTATTTTAACAATCTTAATAAAAAACTAACATACATAAACAACGCAATACAACGCCCTTTTAGACCTTTAAAAATTCGAAAAGAACGGTTAAATATCGATCAAGTCATAAATTAAACAATTTCTTTATCTACTTACACCCTATAGCTTGTCATCACCCTATAGGCAGCCTATGATTGTTATTTGCTAATTTGCACCCTGACCAGAATCATAAAATTAAAATACTAAATATGATTGATCTATCCGCTATTACCAATTTTTTTAAAACGATTAATTACAAGCTAATCATTACCACTTTTGTTTTAGTTTGTACCTTTTTGTTTCCAATCATAATATTGGATTCACTTGGGTCAATCCTGCATATTTCTCACAAAATTAGCCAAGGTGTTAGCAATGTGCCTTTTGTCGAAATTTTAATGTATGTCTTGAAAGTGGCGTTATTCTTAGTGGCCGGATTCATGTTTATGCACCGCGCTCAAAGCTTAAGAATAGTAAATTTGATTTTGTACACCAGTCTTATTCCACTTATAGTCAAGCTGCAATTTATCGCTGAGTTAGAAATTCGAACTTATATCCTAACTAAGCCAAATTTTCTAAGCTCACTCGCGAAAATAAAACAAGACCCTAAATTTCAAGAATACTTTTTTTCTAATCTAGATGAGAATCGCCTCACAATTACATTGACTTATATTAGTTTATTTTTAGTCGCGGCTATTTTTGCTATGATAACTTCTCGAGACAAAACGAAAGCTGTTGAATAATTATTATAATTTTTACTGAAAAAACTTAACCAATAACCTACCCCGCAGCTTGCTGCGGGGTAAGCTGAATCTAATTAATAATTTTTCTGATATATTTAAGTTGAGACTAATACTGTAATTGGATTACAACTTTCCCCCTCGCGTGGCCTTTTTCAAGATAACCAATCGCATCGGCAAGCTCGCTCAGTGGGTACGTTCTATCTATGACTGATTCCAGTTTACCCGCATCAATCAGTTGTTTAATATAAATCAAATCTTCTTGATTTGCTTTCGTCATAACTGTGCGAATTTTTTGCGTACCAAGCAGTGAAATCAACGGTCTTAGAAACATGACAGTCAACATTTGCACCGTAGAAGAACCGCCAATCATAACCCAGCTTCCTGTTCGATTCAAAACTTGTTTGTAATCTGAAAGCCTGCGATGACCAGCAACGGCTAAAATCAAATCGTAGCGCTGGCCTTTTTGTTTGAAGTCCTCTTTTGTGTAATCAATAACATGATCTGCGCCAATCGATCTCATCAAATCTAAATTTTGTGTACTGCATACAGCTGTTACATTTGCACCAAACGATTTAGCAATCTGTACGGCAAAAGTTCCTACGCCACCCGACGCGCCATGGATCAGTATTTTTTGGCCAGCTTGAACTTGTCCTGCGTCACGCAGTCCCTGTAATGCCGTCAACGCTGCAACAGGCACAGCAGCTGCTTCATTAAATGTCATGCAGTTTGGTTTTAATGCGATAGTATTTTCAGGGGCACAAACATACTCAGCAAAACCACCTCCCGAAACATCGCCGAATACCTCATCACCTTCTTTAAACTGGCTTACATTTTTACCAACACTTTCAACTCGCCCCGCAATATCGGAACCCAATATCTTTCGTTTTGGCTTAAAAAGTCCAGAACCCATTAGGCGTATAATAAACGGCGCACCTCGCATAATGCGCCAATCAAGGGGATTGACAGCCGCGGCATACACTTTAACTAATACTTCATTGTCCTTGAGAATAGGAATTTTTACTTCTTTGGTTTGCAGAACATCCGCGGAACCATATTTTGTACTTACAATTGCTTGCATAGTTCTTCTCTTAAGGAGCCTCTGATTAATTTAGTGATAATTAATTTAAAACTTATTTTGCTGTTTTTAGTTCAGGTTGATAAGAAAAAAATTCTTCCAAGGGCTTGCTAAATACACTAGCGATTCGAAACGCCAATTCTAAGGAAGGGGAATACTTTCCTTTTTCAATCGCAACAATTGCCTGCCGTGTCACACCCACTTTTTCCGCTAATTGTTGCTGCGTCATTTCATTGTAGTGAAAACCTAGAAAACGACTGTCTTTAAAATACAAAAATACGCTAATAAACAGAAGCTTGAGACGATATCATTGTGAACATCATATCTCGCCAAAATAAACTTTAACGCAGTCCGACTGGCTTAGCCTGTATTCTCCAAACGACAGTATAAGTTCCATTGACAGGACAGCTAGAACTTGTGCTTACTGATTTGCGTGAAGAGATATAACTAAAACTACCGCCCTGCTTCCACTTGTCTGCACGAAGTGAGCCTAGCGCACTTCCAGGTATCGTTTTACGATTAAAAAATCCAAAATTTCTTGAGCCTATGGCAACACTTGTATGTAAATTAATAATATCTGTGTCCGATACACTAGTAAAGCGCAAACTAAGCCGTGGCCTTATAGTTTGCCCCGATTTTACGGGTCTGTGCCAGTCTTTTTTGCCAGGCCACCAATTGGTTCTAGGTAAACTAATTTTAACTATCGCGGCAGTTTTTTTAAATAATTCAGCACCCGAAATAGTTTTGTTAGTAACGAATCCACTCGCTTTTACATTGATTTTTTCAAACTTAAGTATATCTGAATGACAAACTGTACTAAAGCGTATCCTGATTAAATCTGCACGGACATTATATAAGCCTTTACTATCAATTCTCATTTTTATTGCTTTCATGTTATTGGCAGGATTATAATCTCGCCATAGTCGCTCTTGCGCTCTATTTGATTTAGCAACTGAAGCATTCACTATAACTAGTTTAGCCAGGTAGATATCATTTTTAATTTCTCGGGCAGTTAACTTGATATTGATCTCAAATATGACAGTGCGGCCAGTTTTAACTAACTTAACGTTACTTATTTGCAGGAAGCCATCAGGGGTTTTCGCATCCAATACGCCGACGGCGATTTTTGCGTGAAAACCACGGTTATTTCTAATACGTATTTCTAAGGGTACTGTCTGACCGACATTATAGGGACCTGCTATCGTCGGCATTATAGAAACTATGCCCATATCTTTTGGTCGCGAAACTTTCGGCCTGTCCTTGCCTTTATGTACTTTAGGTTTCTTATTTTCATCGCCATGAACGGTAAAAACAATAAGTAGCATAAATACGCTCGCTGATAAAATTATTTTCAGTCTCATTGATGCCGATACCTTATATTTTAAAGTACACTTTTTCACACTAAATAATAATTACTCACCTCCCTGTTTATTAACACTCTGAAATTAAATACCGTTTTTGGTCTTAATTCGCTGCGATAAGTTGCTCGACTACGCCAGTCCACGCTTGAGCAATATTTTCCAAATTATAACCACCGCCACCTTGCACTAAGAGTCGTTGATGACCCCATTGCTTGCTTAGCTCGCATAGGCGTTTAGTTGCATGTGCATGCGCCTTTGCGCTGTACTCCATATGAGTGATTGGATCGTTTTTTATGCTGTCAGCACCCGCTTGCAATATAACAAATTCTGGTTCAAATTGATTTAAGAAATCTTCTACTTTTTGCCATTGTATAAACATCATCTCGTCATCTGCTTGGGGCGGCATGGGAATATTTAATTTTTTCCCCTTACCCTCCTCAACACCAAGTTCAGTCGCCGAGCCAGTACCGGGGTACAAATATTTACCATCTTCGTGTATATCAGCAAAAATAACGTCTGCGTCTTTATCAAATGAATAATAAACCCCATCGCCATGATGGGCATCTATATCAACATAAGCAATTTTTGATAATTTATATTGTTGACGTAAATATTCGATCGCAATACCGCAATCATTAAAAACACAAAAACCAGAAGCTGAATCTCTCCTCGCATGATGCAATCCAGCAATGGGCACAAAAGCAAACCGGGTTTCATTATTCATAATACGATCCACCGCATCAATCACTGTGCCTACTACCCATGAAGCGGCTTCATACACTCCTTTAAACGCAGGCGTGTCACCATGATCAAGATATCCTTGCCCTAAAACTGATTGGCTTTTTACTCTATCTAAATAACTTTTGCTGTGAAATAAAAGAATTTGATCATCATTACCCAATACAGGTGATCTTAATTCCACCTGCGTATCCAGACCTCTTGAATAAAATTCATCCTTAAATGCATCATGTCGGGCAGGACCAAAAGGATGACTCTGACCAAAATTGTAACTGGCCAATTCCTCACCAAGATAAACATTTACGTAAGATTTCAAAGTAATACACCCATTCACTAAGAGTAGCCGTGCTTTATTCTTCCACAAAGGAGTGGCAGCAAGCAATACATTATTTCCACTAAATTGAGTGTTCAATTTGAATCAAACTATCTATAATTGCGTATTCAATGTATTTTTCTTTATTCTTTTTGAGCATCAAAGGTTAATAACAATATGGCCCAATACATCTATACCATGAACGGCGTTGGTAAAATCGTTCCACCCAGCAAACATATATTAAAAGATATTTCCTTATCCTTTTTCCCAGGTGCAAAAATTGGTGTCTTGGGTCTAAATGGATCAGGCAAGTCTACTTTGTTACGAATTATGGCCGGCATAGATTCGGATATAATCGGTGAAGCACGCCCACAGGCAGGAATTAAAATTGGCTACTTAGCGCAAGAACCACAGCTTAATAATAATAAAGACGTACGCGGCAATATTGAAGAAGGCGTGGCTGAAGTCAAAGCTCTACTCGATCGTTTCAATGAAATCTCTAATAAATTTGCTGAACCCATGGATGAAGATGAAATGAATAAACTCCTGGAGGAACAAGGCAAATTGCAAGACCAAATTGATTCTGCCGGAGGCTGGGAATTAGATCGTCTTCTAGATATTGCTGCGGATGCACTACGTTTACCACCCTGGGATTCAGAAGTAGAACATTTATCAGGTGGTGAAAAACGTCGCGTCGCTCTTTGCCGCCTCTTATTATCAAAACCCGATATGTTGTTGCTTGACGAGCCAACCAATCACTTAGATGCCGAATCCGTCGCTTGGCTCGAACGATTCTTAAAAGATTTTTCCGGTACAGTTGTCGCTATCACACATGATCGCTATTTTTTAGATAATGTCGCGGGCTGGATATTAGAGCTCGATCGTGGCCATGGCATCCCTTGGGAAGGTAATTACTCTTCTTGGTTGGAGCAAAAAGAAAATCGATTGGCGCAAGAAGACAAACAAGAAAAGTCACGACAAAAAGCTATGAAATCTGAGCTAGAATGGGTCCGATCTAACGCCAAAGGCAGGCACGCGAAAAGCAAAGCTCGCTTAGCACGCTTTGAAGAACTTTCGTCAAAAGATTTCCAAAAGCAAAATGAAACCCAATCACTCTATATACCACCAGGAGAAAGACTCGGTGATCTAGTGATTGAAGCTTCGGCCATTAAAAAAGCCTTTGGCGACAAATTACTTGTTGAAGACCTTAGTTTTAACCTACCTCGCGGCGGCATAGTGGGTGTGATTGGGCCCAATGGTGCAGGTAAAACGACTTTATTTAGAATGCTCATAGGCCAAGAAAAACCAGATGACGGCGACTTACGTTTAGGCGAGACAGTGCAACTTGCCTATGTTGATCAATCTCGAGATAGCCTTAACGATAAAAATAGCGTATGGCAAGAAATATCCGATGGCCTTGATATAATGAAAGTGGGTAATTACGAAGTAAACTCACGAGCCTATGTGGGACGTTTTAATTTTAAAGGAGTAGATCAGCAAAAACGAATCGGCGACCTATCCGGCGGAGAAAGAAACCGAGTCCATCTAGCCAAGCTATTACAAAGCGGTGGTAATTTATTACTATTAGACGAGCCTACAAACGATTTAGACGTAGAAACACTGCGAGCGCTGGAAGAGGCCCTATTAGTATTTCCTGGTTGTGCCGTGGTCATCTCGCACGATCGTTGGTTCCTAGACCGAGTCGCAACGCATATATTAGCTTTCGAAGGCGACAGTAAAGCCGTCTGGTTTGAAGGCAACTATGATGACTATGAATCTGACCGTAAGCGCCGCTTAGGAGATGATGCAGCGCAGCCAACTCGAATCAAATATAAAAAAATAGCTATTTAATAAATAAGAAATCGATTTATTTAAATGCTCGGAACAAAGACCTCATTGTTATAAAAAGATTATTTCGTGATTTTATTCGATTGAGCCCATCGAAATAAAGGCATACGCAGCTTGAGTCGAAATAGTAGTAATATGCCTAGAATAACTGCATAGATAAGTGGCTCTCTGAGGTCTTTTTTTACTAACCAAAAGAAATGAATAACACCTAAAATGCTAATTAAATAAACCAATCGGTGTAGTTTTTTCCAGTTTGCCCCCAAACGTTTTTGCATATTTCGCGTTGAAGTAACAGCTAAGGGTATTAGCAATAAAAAAGCAGCGAAACCGATCGTGATAAAAGGACGTTCGAGAATATCTTCTTTAATATACTGCCAAACCTGCAGCGCATCCGCGTCGGAACTTAAATAAACATCAAGAAAACAATAAATTGCAAGGTGCACACAGACATAAAAAAAAGCAAACAAGCCTAACATTCGTCTCAATCTTATTAATTGAACGAAACCAGTTATTTTTTTCAATGGCGTTATCGCAAGTGTTATCAGTAGAAAACGCAAAGCCCAATCACCTGTGCCGCGAGTCACATATTCAACCGGATTTGCTAGCCGAGCGCTAAGAAATTGATACAGATAAAAAGAAAAAGGTATTAATGCTAAAATGAACACAAGGCTTTTTAGCAATACTAATTTATTAAATTTCATTGTTATTATTCTTTGCTACTATTTTAAATGTTCTTTTTCAGGTCTAGACCAGAATACATGGAGGCTACCTCTTCGCTATAACCATTAAACAGTTCAGTCTTTCTTCTACGATAGGTACCAATTATTCGTTCTCGTTTCTGTGTCCAACGCGGATGATCAACCGCTGGGTTGACGTTAGCATAGAAGCCGTATTCCTGAGGTGCCGACTTCCACCAACTCGTTCTTGGTAGCTTTTCGACAAAGCGGATTTTTACGATTGACTTAATATTTTTAAACCCGTATTTCCAGGGCACAACTAACCGTATTGGTGCTCCATTTTGATTAAGAATTTGTTTGCCGTAAATGCCGACAGCCATAAAACTAAGCGAGTTCATTGCTTCATCTATTCTGAGTGCTTCCGTGTACGGCCAATCGAGGACTCTGCGATTCTGCCCAGGCAATAACTTCGGATTATACAAAGTTTGAAATTCAACATATTTAGCCTTGGAATTAGGTTTAAAATACTTGATTAAATCTGCTAAGGGGAATCCAACCCAGGGTACAACCATAGACCAAGCCTCAACACAACGCAGGCGATATATTCGCTCTTGCAAGGAATGTCTTTTAAGAATATCTTCAAAATTAAATTTGCCGGTGACTTCAGCCTGCCCTTCAACTGTAATTGACCAGGGCTCGGTCTTTAAATATTCGGCATTTCTTGCTGGGTCACTTTTCCCAGTTCCAAGTTCATAGAAATTATTATAGCCAGTTATGTATTCATAGGGAGTTGATTTTAGTTTCGTACCATATTGAGTTTTTTTAAATTTTAATGTATTTTGTTTGGTTTTTACAACTGGGCTTGATTTTGCATTAGCGACAGCAGGCGCTACAGGGTCATCTGACATAGCAAGACTTGTAGGTAGATACAAACTACTCGCTGCTAATAAACCAGTACCTGCCGCTGCTTGCTTAATAAATTTTCGACGTGAATAGTAAACACCTTCATCGCAGACTTCTGATTCTTTAATATCACTAGCTTTAGTGGTTTTAATTAGCATTAGTTTTCCTGTCTTAAGTATTTAGGTCATCTTAAGTATTATAGGTTCAGAGTCTGAAATAGAAAAATAGTTCCCAAAATTAGCCAACTACTCCCCCTATGGAAACCCCCAATGGTTTGTGCCCGCAGCAAGCTGCGGGGTATGTTTCCTGATCAATTGAGACGAAAAAGAGAAAAATACCGCTATAAATTCTAAGGCTAATACATGCGTAGAGCATCCAAGCTTTTTGTAAAAATAATTTATATTCAGTGCGTTATACGACAAAGTAGAGTTAACGATCTCACTTACAATGAATAGATTTGAGAAATGTTTCCGCTGGATATTACTCGCGCGGGGGCTTACTCTACATGTAATTCAGTTCGCGCTAAAATCTTTTTACCTGAAGTTAGATACTGGATTTCATAAAGGCCGGCTTCTCGAGGTGCTATCATACGAGCATGATGAGAACGGTGCATTTTGACATAAATAAATGCTAATTTATCCGCTTTATTGGCAAGATCCAGAATTCGAATCGTATCGTACTGATTCCCTGGTCCTTTCCAACTGACGTTAAAATTGGTTCCTGCTTTAACCGATTTTACAATTGGCAAGATTGACGCTTTCGCTTCGACGACTTTTAAGGCAGTACGTGCGAGAATTTTTTTGCTTTGCGACAAATAAATAATTTCATAATATCCGGCTTTCTCAGGCACATTCAACCTAGCGTGATCAGTACGATGAAACTTAACAAAAACGTAAGCGTATTTCTTATCCGGTTTTTTATCGTTAATAATTTTTATTTGATCGTATTCATTTATCGGACCTTGCCAATGAACACGTATTTTAGCGCCCGCGACGACTGGCGACACAGGCCTTAGACTTGCTTTCGCAGCAATCACTTCAACCCATTTCGATGCTAAAACACTTTTATTTGAGTTAATATATTCTATTCGGTACTTGCCTAGTACTTCCGGCACCATTAATTTTATTAATTGATTGTCTTGCATGCTTGCGTAGGAGCTAATTAAGACCTTATTGTTTTTACCACCTACTAATCTAATTTGATCAAATTGGTTATTAGGACCTTGCCACTTAATATATAAAGTAGACCCCGCCATAACGATAGGCTCAAAAGACAATTTAACTTTGTCACGTTTTACAAATAACGGTGTTTTTGCAAGCACCTTATTATTTGTTAAATATTGTATTTCATATCTGCCGGGCTTATTCGGAGCAACCAAGCTAGCCTTATCCTTGGGACATAATTTGGTGAACGTATAGGATAAGTGAGTATTCGGCTTTTTTGGATTTAAAATTCTAATTTGATCGTATTTACCCCGCGGACCACTCCAGGTTACTTGAAATTTACTGCCTGCTGTTACAGCTTTTACAGCGCCTAGGTATGCTTTTGCAATTTTTACTTCAATATATTGAGAATAGAGTGATATATTTTTTAAACCAGTTAAATAGTGAATTCGATACTTGCCTTCCTTGCTCGGTGCTCGCAATATTATTTCTTTATTGCCAGTTGAATTAACACCAGTCGAATTCACATAAGAATAGTCATAATTGAATTTGTTGTCGAATGAACTAATGACAATTCTGTCGTGTTTATTGTTCGGTCCATCCCACTTAATTTTAAATTTTGCACCTGCCGTAATAGAAATTAATGACTTAATCTTTACTTCACTAATCTTGTCTTTGATTGGCGAATTAACTTTATCAACGATATTGTCAAATATTCTATTCAAGCCTTTTCTATTTTTTGCATGCAAAAACAAACCTTGCGTAGTTTCAGCTAAACACTGTAAGGACTCTTGGTTTTCTTGTGGGACATTAAGTGACAAGACATTAACAGAAAACTTATAACCTTCTTTCTTTAAACGCTTCGCGGTTTTGCATACGTCTATATTACATATGTCCAAATCGGAGGCGATATAGACTAAATTTAGCTGATCATTATTCGCATTCATTCTAACTGTTTGTTCTAGCGTATGCGAAGCTGATATTTTACCCGTCGGTTTTTTTTCTAACAAATTGCTTTTAAGTTCAGAGAAAGTCTTAAGATTAGCTCGGAAACCTATCTCTACCTTAGCGCAATTGTTTTTTCCTTTTTGTGAAAATGAAATAATTTTAATAGCTGAATACTTAGCAAATGAATAGCTTGCCATTGTGTCAGCAAACGCTTTAATTTTTGTCGTATCATCAAAACTGTCACGCATCGAATCCGATGAACTAAGAAATATTATCGTGTCACTATTAACTTTGCTTATTTTTTTTGCTGAGGAAGCTTGAGAAACTATAACCAAGCCAATGATAACTGAAAGGAACAATCGTAGATTAAAACTTTTAAATTTTAACATTTAGTAATAGGCCTCTTAAATCCTTTGTCGATTTAATGATAATCTAATGAAATTTCCATATTTCAAATACTCTAATAAGAGCATATACTATACCAAATATTTGATCTAATTATAGTCAGAATTTGTCAAATATAGGGGAACAAGAGTGTG
The DNA here is from genome assembly GCA_003233075.1 of Gammaproteobacteria bacterium. Lineage (GTDB taxonomy): Bacteria > Pseudomonadota > Gammaproteobacteria > SZUA-21 > SZUA-21 > SZUA-41. The sequence continues at coordinate 1,819 of QIKQ01000298.1, read as the reverse complement.
CGCCTGATCATAAAACAGAAATAAAGTCGCTAAAGGATTGCTTCTAATAAAGGAATGCTCACTACTGAACTATACACAGTATTACTTATGCAATTTAGTGTGCTTCATATATATGATAATTTTCCCCACATTGATTAGGATTATTAAACATCAATACATTGAGTACGGCGATAAGTGTTTAATCTGAAAATGAAGGGCATTACTTGCTTATCCAACGGTTTATTCATTTCAATTTTCGCAATCGCGTCGAAAGCTTGTTCTTCTGATTGGGGTAGACCTGCAGTTGCGGTCACAATTTTAATAGCTTGATTAGGTGGGCGTGGCGCATCCCAAACTGGATCAACAATAAAATTTAGATATAACTCAGTAGCCCACTGCTCTCGAGTCGATTGAATTTTCCAATGCTCGTCCGCCCACCAGGTATTAGCGCGCTCAATAACTTTGATCTGTTTCCAATCATCACCAAGTAATTTATCTAAAATTTTATTTTTTAAAGCATCCATTTCTTTCACATTTAAATACGTCTGTTTTCGCTAAATAGCCTTACGAGTATAAGGTAAAATATTTTACCTTGTCATGGTCCGCTATTATATATGAAATTGAAATTAGAAATGTAAAATCGTGTAAAATAAATCAGGTATTAGGCATTTTTTAGTGCAGATAAATAAAATCGTTGCAGTAATTAAAGCCATAACCTGCAAATAATAATTCCTTTATTGCGAGTTATGGCTCAAACGAAGGCCCTTAGAATACACTGCTGTGCGACTTGCGAATAAAAAAATATCTCGCCTGCAGGCTACTTTTATTGTGCTTAGTAGCCTGCCAGGAGGCGATAATCTATCGCAGGTCGCTGTCGGCCATCAGTGGCCTTCGCGACTCACTTCAGAACCGCCTTCGGCGTTTCATCAAGTACTTACTGCACCAGCTGCGCTGGTTCTGGTCGTAAGACCGTCCATGGTCAAAAGTGTGGGAAAAAGATAGATAGAGCTATTTTGGCATAAACGTTAATTCAGTGACTTTACTTATACCAGTCCACGACTTTGGGATGCGTTTCGACAGCCTTATAAAGACTCATTAGTTTCGAATTGGCATCGAAAAAATTGCTAGGAATGTAATCTAAATTATCTTGCTTGACCCAACTCACCAAAACAAAAAGTTTGATATCGGCGACTGAAATTTTGTTACCCGCGACATAGGGCCCTTCAATTTTATCATCTATGTTACTAACCCATTCTTTCATAAAGCCTTCAATAAGTTTTGTTCTGGCCTCTTTTTTCTCTTCTTCGTCCATTTGAAAAGTTTCGCCTATACGCATTGTTAATTCTTCGACGTAATTTAAGATGGCGACATGCAAAGCTGCGTCATATGCATCATCGGGAAGTAAATCGTGTTGAGAGCCGATCAATCCAAGAATCGCATTTGATTGAGCTAGATCAGGCTTGCCTTCGATCTTAAGAACTGGAACAGCACCGTAGGGCATCATCGGTTTTTTTCCAGGCCAATCGTTGAAATCTATTCTATCATCATTAAACTCAACTCCACCAAGATGCAAGGCCAGTCGACATTCTTCGCCACGACCGCCAGAAAAATCGAAGTAACTCAAAGTAACACTTGTCATAGTAACTCCAGTTCTAATAAGTAACAATGCAATTTTTTGCTGTGTGCAGCTTAAAACTCACTACGCCAACCTTTTCAACCTACTGATGAACGTTTGGATACTACAGGATCATATAATATGATCAAGATCATTTATTGATTTGTGCTTATAATGCCTAATGAACCTCTGATTAATTCAGAGATTCCTGCGACACAGGGAAGT
>QIKQ01000252.1 GCA_003233075.1 Gammaproteobacteria bacterium | reverse complement strand
ATAATCTTAAAATGCAAGCACACGCCAAGCAAATAAAAAAAATGTGAAATTAAACTATGTTTATTCAATCGTTTGGGTGCCAAACTGAATTTTGGCAAATTATCATTTGAGGATTATCTTGCGTTTTAAGAATATTACAGTGAAATAATTTTAAACTAAGCGTAGATATTTTTAGTACATCTTTATCCAATATCAGAACTATACAATCAACTAAAACTTAATTGATTGTCTCATTTAGCGGTTTTTGTGTTTTAGCTGATTCATTTAGTAATTTACGTACTTGGGTCAGTAATTGGTACGGCTCGTAGGGCTTGCGTAGAACATTATCTTTTAGCATTGTGTCTATCAGATTATTATCGTGAATGTCTGAATAACCGGTAACGACTAGAACTTTTATGTAAGGATAACGTTTTAGTATAATTTCTTTTAATTGATAGCCATCCATATTTGGCATGATAATATCAGTTATAACCAAATCGACTTTCTCATTTTCAAGTACTTGTAAGGCTTTAACTCCATCATAGGCAGCTAAGACTTTATAGCCTTTATCTTGTGCCATTTCGACTATAATGGATTCATCATCCACTACTAAAATCGTTTCTTTTCCTGAGTCAACGATTTGCGAATTGAGGATAATATCCGAGTGAAATTTAGTAATTTCTGTTTCATCGCTCCGTGGGAAATAAATATCAAAACGAGTTCCTTGATTCTTAGTTGAAGAAACAGTTATCGCTCCATTATTTTGCCGAACAAATCCGTAAACTTGGCTCAATCCAAGCCCCGTGCCTTGATTGCCTTTGGTAGTAAAAAATGGATCAAATATTCTTTCTTTTATGTTTTCTTCCATGCCACATCCAGAATCAGATATACATAATAGAACATACTCGCCAGGCTTAATATTTAGGGAATGAGTTTCTCGATTAGATATGAGTACATTGCTTGTTTTGCATTCTAGCGTGCCCCCATTGGCATAGCATGTTGTGCATTGACAAACATGTTTACTATTGCATTTTCCAGGTCATCACTATCAAGATAAGTCATCCACAAACTTTCATCTAAATTAAAACGGATCTTAATGTTTACCGTTAGGCTTTTTTCTAATAAATCTTTTTGTTTTTTAAATAGCGAATTTATATTCATAACGTAAGGATTAGAGGATTTTTTTTGCGAAAATGCCAATAATTTTTTTGTCAATTTTGCACTTCGTCTAGCTGCATCATCAATTGATTTGGCATAACTTAGTAACTTAGGGTCTTGTCCAAGCGCACTTTTTAGTAAATTTGAATAACCTAATATAATCGCGAGCATATTATTGTAGTCATGCGCAATTCCGCCCGTTAATTTACCTAAAGCGCTCATTTTTTCGCTACGACGTAGTGATCGCTCTGCTTGCTTATGCTGAGTTATATCGTCTACCAGTGAGGTTACACCTATTACTCTCCCTTCTTCTATAACAAGTGGTGTATTGTACCATTCGCATATAATTGTATGCCCGTCTTTGGTCACATTTTCATTAGTGCTTCGTGATCCGCCTTTATTATCTATCAAAGCTGCCCATATATCATTTACGTGAGTCTTCATATTATCAGGAACAATGAGATCGATGGCGTGATGACCCATCGCCTCATCTCTAGCGTAACCAAAGATCTTTTCTGCATCGGGAACTAAATAGTTTACTATTTCAAATTGAAATATCGATAAAAAAATATTCGAAACCAAGGTGATTTTATTAACAAAAATAATTAGCGGTAAAATCACTTATCTATTATAGCAGCGAATAGATACGCCAGCTTGACCTTGAAGTTATAAATTAAATATAAATAAAACAATTATTTAGCGGAGTTATCAGTAAAAACTTTATATCTTCAATGGGTTTCAAGAGATTACTTCGATTCCATTAATGAGCACTAAGGGTAGCGTCTGGTAAGTTATGGGGAATACAACTTTTTAAAGAATAACTATTAGGCAAATACAACCCAGGTAGTAGCAATATACTTACTGCCTTTTTCGAGGGTAACGCCTCGATGTTCGTGTGTCCAAAAAGGAGGAAACAAAACTAATTTGCCTTCTGCGGGAGTAATTTTAAGGTTTTGATATTTAAACTCAGTTTCTCCGCCGGGGCCAGGAACATCATTGAGATACCATATGGCAACTAATTGCCTTTGGCTAAAATCATGGCTGCCACCGTCTATGTGCCAATGATAGAATTCGTTAGAATTTGTACGTTGCATTCCATACCCCATGTCTTTGAAAGGACCGCTGAAATAAGGGAATTTATTTTTGACTTCGCGTAAGGCGAAGGAAAGTGATTTGAATAAAACGCTGTCCATGTCTCGCCATACTTCATTGCCGCTGAGTACGAGATCTGTCGAGCGTTTTATCTCCGAGTCATGGCTTGCTGTTTGTCCAATTCGACCAGGATATTGTTGCACCTTATTACTTTCAAAGCGACGAATCATTTCTTCGCAAACGTCTTTTGTTAAAGCATTATTGATTTCGAATATAAAGGAACCGTTTGATACTTCATTTAGTTGATAGGGTTTAACTTTAGTTTGAATAGGATCGCTCATAATTGAGTGTGTCTTTTTTGAGTAGCGGTAATTAGATAACGCATTATAGAAAATAAGTAGGCAGAGTACAATTTATACTTTAGGTTTCTAGAATTGAATTCGACTCCACCCCGGCTTTGAAAAGCCGGGCTACAGCCCTGGTACCTATAATATACAAATGCTTTCCGTAGACTACGTTTGATTTCTAATGGTTAAAGCTCAGATGTAATGCGAGTGATAGCGAGGGTTGTTATCTGTAGCGAATTGATTGTACTAACTTTTAGTATATATATTTTTGTACCATTTTTTCGATATAAGGTGCACAGCCTTGGCCGTGGCGCTGGTAAATATCTAACATTTCCTCTGCTACATGGCGCCAATGAGTGCAGGCTTTTTGTAAAGTATGCTCTACATTTTCCAAATGATCGTCTTCTAGCCATTGGCTGTAAGCGCTCGAAAGAGAAGGAAATAGCTGTTTTCGCATGGAATGAAAATTACCAAAATAAAAATGAATTGAGCCAATATTTTCTTGCTGGATTAAATTAGGTAGAGTGGATGTGCAATCAGCAATATGATCCTTGACGGCACGCGCCATTAGTTCGGCTTGTGATTTTGGAAGTACATATAACATTTCTTGCCATTGCTCGCCTAAAATATTGCTTGCCTCTAGTTCGCCTATTTCGTGTAGAAGTACAGTTTGTAGCTCATTGTCCGTGAGTTTTTCCAGTGCCTGATCTAGATTATCCGCCATGTCATAATAAGTCATAGCTCTATTGGTTGCTTGATTGCTTTGTTTCCACTGCCATTCTTCGACTCGCTCCCAAATCATTCGTCTTAAAGACTCGCGGCGTATGTATATAGTTTGTTCTTGGGTAAAGGCGGGTGGGGCAGTTAAATCGCGTGCGAGTTCTTGTCCGGACACCAAAATATTAAAATTAAAGTGCGTTTCCTTTTTAATTAATTTTCCTAAAAAGAAGTGTTTATTTCCTCTTTGGCCTATACCGGCATTGTAGACGTATCCTTGTTCGATTAATTTGTTATTTATTTCTTCATTGTTGAATGGTTCAAATTCTTTTTGATCGATAGATAAATTGACGAAATTTAGATTAGCGATCGATTCCCAATGTCTTTCCTTATCGTTTAGCCACAAACCTAGTTCTTTTTTTGGAATTGGGTCATTGAAACCAAGAGCGTTTTCCCAACGAAAATATTCGCGCATTTTTAGTAAATAGATACAGAGGGTATAATCGCCTGCTTGTTTGCTGTCAGCGATATCGCAGTTGTGCTGAATTTGTTGCTGAAGCTGCTTTATCTCTAAAGTCATAGAGTTATTACTCGTGTAGCGACAATAGTTGCAATGAGATGGAATAAACTATTTATAGGTGTTTCCTCTTGAATAAGATGATTGTCTTTAATAATAGGCTAATACCCAGTAAAATATATAGAGTAAAACCATATCACGAGATTGGCAAGGAATTCAAATTTCTTGTTTATAGCTAATTCCTAGAAAGCCTAGGGTTATTGAGCTTGCTTGGGATTATGAATCGACGAACAGTAGAAATTGCACGACTTTAGGAGAGGAGAATCGCTTTGGCAATACGAATTAAAAGCAAGTGGTTTAAGCGCGATGATAGCCGGCCTAGCGAAGAGTTACTAAAAGAAAATGGACAGGCTTTGGCATTTATCAGTTGGCGGCTTGCACTGGATAAAGCGATAAACCTACACGGTGAAGACTTTGTTTATGAGAATGACCAGCAAAGAGTTTACGTTATTGGTGAATATTTATCGATGATGGTAAGTGTTGCTGATCGTCATGTATATGATCGTTTGTCAGATGAAGACAGGGCTATATTTATCAGTTGCTTTGCGCAAAATTTAGCCATTCATATGCAAGACAATTGTGTTGATCTTTTCGGAGAGGGCGATTTTAAAATTAATTTTATAAATATGCTAAATGAGCGTTCAGAAGGTTATTCGCACCATGATTTTTCGAAGGAGTCTGGCCCAGCTTATAATTTCATGCATTATTTCGGTACTCAAGTACAACAAGTGATGAGTGATAATATTCATGAGAACAAATGGGTCATTGATCAGGCGATGGAAATCGATGGGCCTGAGGTTGTTGAGAAGTTTATTGATGCGTTGGATAATTTATTCGACTAAGTAGTTGATGAAGGTGCCTGACCCCCACATAGTATCGATGAAGGTGCCTGACCCCACATAGTATCAGGTGTAATAACTTAATTAGGTGAAACTGTTAAACCTGATGCTATGTGGGGGTCAGGCACCTTCATCAGGATTAAATTTAAGGCATAAAAAAAGCAGCTACAAGCTGCTTTTTTTCTAGAGTCTCGAAAGTGAATGCTGTGTTAGGCTTTCCACTTTTCAGCATTATCCGTTGACTTATTCGTGCCATCGCCATAACCAGAATCGTATGCTTTAGTGACACGCTGTTCTTCACGTTTGGGGTTATTCATGAAACCACCAATCCAGCCTTGAATATACTCTCGATCAACTCCCATATCTTCAAGTTTAGTTATCGTATCGTAGTACATGGGATCCATAAATCACTCCTAAAAACTTATTTTTACTAAGTCTACAGTAAATCAGTAAGACTCAAATTACGTCGAAGGGATATACCCCTACCCAAAAGAGAGCGTATTATCGCATATTCGATCAAAACGGCAAGTAGCGGTAAGCTGCTTAGCACAAAGAAAAAAATTCAAGCAAATCAAGTATTTTTTAATTTATTTAGAATTCAATGAATTACTGAATTACTACTGAATATTCGATTGGCCAATAAAAAAGATTTAACAGAAATTTGTAATTTTGAGAGTTTAATCTCGGTACTATTGTTATACAAGTGCTCTTAAGAAGTGATTTTAAATATTGCTTATTACTTGATTTTGCTGCTTTTTTAGTTAGCTCGGGTTTATATCGGTAATTTACCAAACTTGTTGAGTGTATGATTCCTTGCAGTGGCATTATTGTTTATAATAGCGCCTTTTAGATATTTAAGGGTAGTGATAATGGGTGAAGTAGTTATGTATACCAGCGCGCATTGCGGATATTGTATGCAAGCCGAAACCTTGCTCGGTAAAAAAGGCGTAGAGGTTACCAAATATAGAATTGATCAAGACCCAGATAAATTTAAGGAAATGTTAAAACGTTCAAATGGACGTCGATCAGTACCGCAAATTTTTATTGGTGAAGTTCATGTTGGTGGTTTCGATGATCTGTATGACCTTGAACTTGATGGCAAACTTGATGGCTTGCTTGTCAGTTAACTCAGCGTTTGTTATTTAATGTCATTTGAGTAATTGGATTTTAAGCCTTAGACAGCAATTATATATGGAATAAGCAATAGCGTGAGTTTATCAAACGAAGATAGCCTGAGAGTTAACGTACTCATTGTCAATTCAGATGCAATAAGGATTGATGATGGACCGATGATCATGTATGGCTTATTAAAAAATGGTGATGAGACTAAAATACAATTAAATCCAAACTGTAAAGACGAGTTATACGTAAAACAAATTCGTGAGTTACTTTCTAGTACCGTGCTGGGTTCACCAGGCGGATTTCCGATATTTCTAAAACGCTGGACGCGTATGGGTCAGGTCTCTAGTCGATTAGATAGCCTGCTTATGTTAGGTGAGCCAGAAGCAGTCATTGCGGTTTGTGGTTCAAAAGCTTTAAATGACGAACTCGCAAGACGGGCGTGGTGGGCAATGCCTAATGCAGACAATGCGCGTCGAATGCTTAAACAGGAAGTGGTGGTTAATGGTAAAATGGGCAAGGTTTTAGCCGAATTTTTGGTTGAATTTTTACCTTTTGAGCAAGAACCCTTCGCAATTATTGAAAGTGTACGTCTTATTCTGCAATCTGATTTAGTCAGTGAAGAGGTTAAGCAGGATGTTTGGAAACGCGGCCAGGTAAAAAGTGTTTTTCGAATTGGATTTCTACATACCTTACCTAACAATTTGCCGCAAGCCTGCGCTTGTCGGCCTGAACTTAATTCCAATCGCGAGCATATTGAAAAACTAAGCCGCACAAATCGATTTGCCAAATTATTATATCAATTACTCAGTCAGCAGGGTCAGTCTTATATTAAAGCTTGCGAATGGATCATTAAAAAACCGAATAATCAAGATTCAGTAGTCGCTTTTCTTGATGCACTGGCAGCATACTTAAACGAAGTAAAAATTTTCGAGCACTCTTATCGTGATGTGGAGTTACTAATTAATGATATTGCAAGTGTTATTGAAGGTAATGAATTCGAAAATACTTCAAACTCGCAAGAGTTGAAAGAATGCTTGCAGTGTTGTCCCGAATTTCTAGAAGACATTAAGTCTATGTTATTATTAGCTCATGCTGATGTTTCTCTAGTATCGCCTATTTTTGCGCACACCGATGCGGTAGGCAGTGTAATGCGTAAAAAAATTAAACCCGTTACTGATCCCCTCATCGCCTGTTTTAAACAGTTACAAGGCGAACTTGTTTAAGCATAGGATTATTCGAAATTATATTAATCGAATGTCTACCGTTACAGTCTTAGTTAAAAGTAGGTGGAATGAATGATGCGAAGCCTTTATAATTGCGGAATGAAAGATGTGATCTCTTAATCATGGTTAAACGTCTAGCTATTATTTTAAGTCTTGTTCTAATTGCTGCCTATTTAATTTGGCGTAGTTTTAGACCAATGAACGTCTTTATAATTGAAGATAAAATTGCATGGCCTATTGATACATCCAAAGCACCTGCGCTATTTGGTAAACTCAATGCTAAAACCTGTGGAAATTGTCATAAAAAATTTTACCAGGAATGGAAAACGACTATCCACAGTAAAGCATGGACTGACCCCTATTTTAAAGCGGATATGAAATTTGATGGTAATCAATTTGTTTGCAGATTATGCCACACTCCGCTTGATCAACAGCTGCCCTCCAAGGTTCTAGGTTATCGGGATAAAAATAAATGGGATCCAATTCTTACACCGAATCCGAACTTCAATCCTAAATTGCAACACGAAGGCGTGACCTGCGCAGTTTGTCATTTACGAAACGGAAAAATTTTGGGTGTTTTAGGCAATACTAATGCACCGCATCCAGTTAAAATAATTGATAGCCCAAATCAAATATGTGTGCGCTGTCATGTTTCGAAAAATGAAAAGTTTGGTGTATTTTCAAAACTACCGATTTGCGGTACTGTCGCTGAAATCACAAAATCGAAAAAAACAAAAATAGGTGAATCAATATTTTTGAATGTAAAATCATTAGGATGCGTTAATTGTCACATGCCTTTAGAAAAGCGACCCTTAGTTGAAGGTGGACCAATAAGAAACGCACGCCGCCATTTGTGGCGCGGCGGGCATGACCCTAATATGGTTAAAAAAGCGATTACTGTTACCTTTAATCAAACAGAAAAAACTAATAAAAACTATACGTTCAAACTGAGCATTGTAAACAGTGGTGCTGCACACTATGTTCCAACCGGGACGCCTGACCGACATTTCACTATAAAATTATTAGCGTATGGCAAATTTGGAAAAGTGATTAAGCAAAAACTTGAAATTATAAAACGTAATTTCATTTGGAGGCCTTTTATTTTTGAATTGTCGGATACCCGATTACGACCAGGATTACCGAGAAACTATATTTTTCAAGTGTCAGTAGATGAGAAACCTGCAAAAGTAGAAGTCATCATTCGATATCATTTGTTGGACGAGAAACGCCGCCGAAGAATCAACTATAAAAATGTAGACCCCATATCTTATGAAGTTTTTCGAAAAGAAATTAAGCTCTTAAATTGAAATTATATGTCAGTAGTCTGAATCAATTGCGTTACATAGTGTGTTATTTTAAGGTGCAAATGAAACTATTCTACCGTCTCTTGAAAAGCGTGTAATGCGACTGGTGGAAAGACGTGATTCCTTTATGTAGGAAGTTACTAGGCAAGCTAGTTAAAAGTAGATTTATTTGAAATTATAGTAATCAAATATTTGTCAAATCTAAATAATAAATAAACCAAAGCTAAAAAAGGTATCGAGAATGCGAATTGTAGGCATCTTGGTTTCTGGACTAATAATTTTATATCTGAGTACGCTTATCTATCTAAGCCATGATCATTCGCATGTAAGTGGATCTATCATTGCTGTATTGCTCATTCTAGATAGTTTTATGATATTTATATTTTTTACTTTAATAAGACGTCTAAAGTCAGGTGATGATTAAGTCTGAGGAAACAATCTTCTTACTTCAATGACTTAGATTAGGAGATTGCTTCGACTGCTGACGCAGTCTCGTAAAAACGGGAACTGTGCAGTGCGATCTGCCTTGTCTGTACGATCTCAATCAGCATTCTCTTTCATTTGCAGGGTGATTTTTCTTGTCATGAACCCCAAAAAGCCGACACCAATTAATAGCACCGCCCACAATATCCAGCGTGTTGATTTATCGGCGCGGGCTGAGTCACGGTTCGCGTCCTTATAGGCAGATACTTTAGTGGGTGTGTCGATTGAAATTGCTACGCCTTGAATAGAATTTTTGTGAGTTGATTTTATCAAATTTGCTAAGGTTTCAAAATTAAATCGAGATGGTCCCGCTGTTTTTGAGCCGTAGGCTAATGTGTAGGGGCCACTGCCTTGGGCTAAAAATAAAAGCTTGTTTGGGATCCAACTCACTTTAACGTTAAATTTATTTAGTTTATCAGGGATAGTACCTATTGGTACTTTAAAATAAAACTCGCGTTGTTGACTTAAATTAACAGGTATATCGCGATTGCTAATAATATTATTTTTGATTTTTACTTTATACAGTAAGCCGCTCCATAATAATTGATAATATTTATGTTGCGAAATGACTTTACCACGTCTATTCCGATTAGTTTGAATTTTCTGTCGGAGTAATTTGGTGTTTAATGTCATATTTCTGTAGGGCAGCGTGATAGCAACTCGATCAATTGGTGCATAGGCGTCGATTGTAGACTTGAAATAGATATGATTTTTATCCTCAGCTGGGCTTTTGATTTTAACAGCTTCAAGATTACGCCAATGCCTTTTAGGGGGTTGGCCAGAAGTCACTGTTTGATGTAGGGCTTTAATTGAATTTATTGTAATCGTTGCAGATGTATTTTCCCAGCTGAGTCGAAAATATTTTGCACGAGTACCATTAAGCGAAATGGCGTTTCGATTAAATTGATGACCTTGATAACTTAATTTAGTTAGTGTGTCTCGATTAACATGCTTCCAATTAACCAGGTCATTACTTTTTTCCACTAAAATCGATACTATTTTTTCTTTTGAATCGCTACGCCAGTCCAGTTTTAAAGAATTAATGTAAAACTTTACATTACTTGCATCAATGATATACATTGAGATTTTGCTATCGTCTTTTTTACTGGTCTGGGTTGAATCAATGTTAACTATTGTACCTTTTGAATTTTTATTTATTTTAATCGATAAATTACCATCTTTATTTTTTCCATTAGACCGAACAGGGAAAATGGCTAATGCTGTGTATCGATATTGAACTTTTTTTTGCGTCTTGATGTTACGAACTGCATGAGGTAAAACAACTCCATCAGAATTGAATATACGAATATCGTCAAGATTACTTTGTTTAACACCTTGATATACGTCAAAAGGTAGAATTAATTTGTAAACAGGGTGGTCTCCAGTTACCTTAAGATTAGCGTTGTACTTAAAATCATTTTTAGTTACTGCAAAACTAGTGCTAAAATATAATAGGGCTAGCGTTATTCCAATTAATTTTCTCATTGTTTCATCTCATTTTGCATAGCGTTTGATTCTTCTGTGTTTGAGTCATCTGTCGATTTTGGTTTAGGCGGAAGGGGTGACAAATAGCCAATTAATAACAATAATGTTCCGACACCGATAAAGGAAATAATTCGTCCCAGGGTACCTATGTTTGCTAAGTCAACAAGGAATAACTTAGCGATAACTAAGACCAGTATGATTGCTCCTCCCATCCAAATACCCCGGTATATTTTGCGCGTTGCGTAAAACATTGTAAATAAAGCGAGTAGGGTCCAAGCCATTGAAAAAGTGGCTTGAGCTAATGACGAATGCATCATTTCGCGTAAATCAAAGGGCACTTCGCCCCAGTGACCAAGCGTACGCACGAGCATAGCGTTAAACCACAAAAAGAGTAAAACACCAATAATACGTGGTAAAAATATTTTTGAACGTGAACCTAGTTTATACACATGGTTTTTCTTTAAGGTTTGGTACCAAGCGATCGCGGTTAGTATCATAAAAGCTTGGCACAACTCGATCGGATTGATCAGCGGTACGTATTTGAGCGGTGCAGGATTTGCTGTTGTAAAAAAAGTAGCGTGTGATATCCAAACTACACCCGCAATTAACGTGATCCCTGGGATGTACTGTAAGTACGCTGTTTTCTGGGCTTTAAACGGCCAACTAATGCGCTTGCCAAAGTAAATTAACATTGCCACAAATAAAGTAAGAGTGGCACCGACTGTAAATAATAACCAGGTTTGGCTATTCCAACTTAGATTTGTTGATAGCCACTGATTGGCCTGTGATACTATTTCCCAAAATAAAACGGCCAACAAAATTAAAGTGGCGACTGTGTGATGATATTTAGTATTGCAATCAGTTTCATGTTTTTCCTTTACGAAAAACAAAACATAAAACAAGATAAAAGCAACTGGCCAACCTATGAAGCCATGGTACGAAGACGGATGAGCGTTTGAGACAAAAACTGCGCGACCTAAAATAAACAATAAACTAAAAACCAAGGCGATTGGTGCAAGATGTGAAATTAACTTAAGGTGACTCCAAGATAATTTTTTCGCTAAGAAATAAAAGCCTAGACAAGAAGCCATAAGAAAAATAAGTGCGTAGCTAATAGTAAAACGATCGGCAGTGAAAACTTGAACTTCATTGATGCCAGAAGCAAACCACCAGATAAGAGCCCAAATAAGTATGAATGGACTCGACCCATGCTCCCAAGAGCTTACTTTAGTTTTATTTTGATTAAGTATATAGGAGGCAATCAGTCCGGCGATAACAATTATTAGGCAGCCTAAATATAAACTATTAATCACTGGCAAAGTAGTAGTGGCGTTAATATTTGTGCTTGCCTGTGGTAGGTGATTTATAAAAACTGAGAGAAAGTCTATTTTAATTTTAAAAACATGGATTAGAAAAGCAAATCCCGCTAGAAACTGCAATCCAATACCAAACAGGCGTGGTGCCATGCGGTTTTGCCGAGTGCCTAGCCAAAGTAGCGCGCTGCCTTCTAAGGCCCAGGCAGCTGACGTCCACAATCCATTATTGAGTGCCAGAGGAATAGTGAGTGTTGCGAACATCACGCCTAGCGCAAGGGTCGCTTCGCTAAATAAAGCATAATTTCTAGATTTAGATTTAGTAAATAATAAACTTATATAAATATAAGTAACTGCTAGTCCAAGCGCCGTAAATGCCATGCCAAACTCGTATGGCTGCGGCAAAGTTTTTAATAAATAGGTTTGCAGAGCAAATACTAGCAAGGGCATGCCAAAGACAAGGGTGCCATCAACATAAGCCTTGTGTTCACTTGGCTGTTTAATCGCAAACAGTATGGCAATGAGGAGAAACTGGATAAAAAAGGCCAATAGAAAGAACTCAATATTCCAAAATATATCTGCTTGATAGTCACGAATACCCCAAGCGAGACCAATGCTAAAAGTAAAAAAGAAGCCAACTAGATTGAGTGAACGCCAAGTCTTGTACCAAGCAATAGCCAGTATTCCAGAATTTAGAAGCAGGTAATAACTAAATAATAAATAGTATTTACCGCCACCGGTTGAGGCTAGGATTGGCGCGAGAAAGCCGCCAATGGCTCCCATTGTTGCCAAGGTTTTAGAATTTTGTGTAATAGCAAGAATTGCAGAAAATGCACAGACAGCAATAAGCAAGATAAAACCAAGTACAGGCGGTAGCAAGTCTGTTAATTTTAGTGCGCCCATGATATCCAGATAAAGTATGCCGATCGCAGCGCCTTGTAATCCCAAGGCATAGGATTCGCGTTTGTCTTTGAGTCTCCAACCCAACCAAAACAAGACTAGTGCGCCAATAGACACAGCAACGAGTCGTAGCCAGACTGGAAACATTGAATTTTCAGCAGCGTACTTTAATAAAAATGCGATGCCTAAAAATAAAATGATAATTCCGATTCGCAGTACTGCATTTTCTCCTGTAAAGAAATTACTTAAATACTTAGAGGCAATTTCTAATTTATTGGGTTCCGCCTTAGGCTTAGGACTAAACACAGATTTATCGATAATCACTTTATTGTTGGTAGCTGATGACACGACATAGCCTGATTTAGGTTTGGGTTCAGGTATCGTTTCTGGGGGTAGTGTTACACTCGATTCTTCGTTTTGAGTTGCTTTGCTAGCTTCTGATTTTTCTGCAACTGGATAATGAACGTCTTCATTGCTTGTTTCATTACTGACAGTTTCAGGTTTTTCCTGAATGTGAGTTTTACTTGGTGTATTGTTGACTAAACTATTTATTCGATTGAGAGCAAGCTTAAGTTGATTCTCAAGTGATTCAACGAGTTTTCGATTGTGAATTACACTTTGAAGTAAATAGCCTAAACTTCCACCCAATATGGCAGAGAAAACGGGATCGACTCGATAAAAGAAAAAGCTAGCCAAAAACCCAATAATTGTACCAAATACGATGCCCATTCAACTGTTCCTTATGCTTGTTATTCTTCGGTCAGTGGTTTTTTAAAAAAATGTCGTTCAAAGCACCTGCAAATCGTCGTAAAATGACTCATTAAAAAATTATTTATTAGCTCAATAGTAAAATTAACCCAATTTTAACCTAGAATCCATAATACTGCGAATATTGAGCATGACTCAATAGTACCAATGAGCCAAATTTTAAGCTTATAAGTTAAAAAGGGGCTTGTTTAATTATAACTTACAAGCGTCTCTTAGACCTTAGGGTATCGATAATTGTGTCTATTTGCGGGCTGGCGGTACGAATATTGCGATATATTGTAAGATGGCAAATCCAAATCGATTTAATCACTTTTTTTGGTCTGTGTTGTTTCATAGGCTGACCGGGCTGTGCATATTCCTTTTAGCATTAGTCACGCTAGTACTAGGTGTAGTATTAGAAATTTTACCTCACTCTTTTTGGGTGTGGTTACCGATCGCCTGTATTATTTCTGGATATTTATTACAACAAATGCGCCGCCGAGCGTCCAAACAATTCGTTAATCATTTGCAAAATGATTTAAAAAATATTGTTAGCGATCCTTCCAGCGAGATTAGCCTAGCGCCTATACAAGGTTTCTCTTATACAGACGATTTGACTCAAAATTTTCATAAGGTCATTACAACCTTTAAAAGTTCAACTTCGATGTTATCTGTAGTCGCAAATCAATTAGCCGATCATTCAGAAATGTTATCTAAAATAACGGATTCTGCTAAGACAGATAGCGACTTGCAATATGTTGAAACAAATGAGCTGGTTGAGCGTAATAGTCAAATTGAAGAAATGATGAATTTGGTTGTTACAGTTGCCAATGATACCATTGTGGTCGCTAACAAATCAGAGGGCGAAGGCAATAGTGGAAAATTAATGATGACGAATGCGATGGGCAGTATTTCGGCCTTATCTCAAACCGTAAAATCGACTGGCAAAGTTATTGAGCAACTGGCTAAGAATAAGGAACAAATAAGTGGAATTATTAGTGTCATCAAAGGTGTCGCTGAGCAAACAAATTTACTTGCTCTCAATGCGGCGATTGAAGCGGCACGGGCAGGGGAGCAAGGCCGTGGCTTTGCAGTCGTGGCCGATGAAGTAAGATCACTGGCCAGTAAAACTCAAAAGCATGCTGCTGAAATAGAAACTGTAGTTGACCAGTTGATGCTTGATGTAGGTAATGCATCTGCTTTAGTTGATAAGTCGCAAGATCTAGCTGATACTTCAGATGAGGCTATTGAGAACGTTGTTATTTCCTATTCTGAGATAGTTGGTTTTATGACGGAAGTTTGTGATCTAGGCAGTCGATTACAAGCTGTGACAGAAGAAGAGTCTAGAACTATAAAGGAAGTATTTAAAAAGTTGGAATCAATTTCGTCTATCGGTAAGCTTAATTCAGACAAATTGCAATCGATTTCAAATATGAGTCACGAACTTGCTAAGATTGGTCAACAATTAGGAATATTAGCGGATAAGAGTTCAGACATGAATAATGATATTGAAAAAGATGTCACTTTATTTTAAAAAGTAATTTAGGTAATTACTTTTGTCAGTAGATCCCATCAAGTATCACGATTAAAATTATCCATCTGTGTGAAATGCTTCCATCGCTCGATTTAAATCTTACTTGTTGAGCAATACCAATATACGCCTTATAATGCCGTATAGAAATGCTAGCCCGCATTTCTCACAGCCCGTCTACTGCGACGGCCCAATTGCATACTATGACTCGTTTTCACTCGGTCCAAGCGCTCAAAAACGGTG
>QIKQ01000362.1 GCA_003233075.1 Gammaproteobacteria bacterium | reverse complement strand
CACCGCGCTAACCAGTAAAAGACCTACTAATTTTAAATATTTAATTCTCATCTAACTCTCCTTAAAATATGATAAGAATAATTATTTTTATTATCAATTTTTACTATTTTCATATCCTGCTAAGACACCACCGCGCTCTTAGCCACTTGCGCAATATCATCAACTAATTCTTTTTTATAATCCCAAAATTTATCGCTCGTGCGTGTATCCTTGCCAATTCGCGGTCGTTTTAAATCGATTTTAAGATCTTTAAAAATGCCATTGGGCGGTCGATCCAAAACAAGTATACGATCGGACAAGTAAACTGCCTCATCAATATCATGTGTAATAAAAACCACTGTTTGGCCTAATTCATTCCATAAGCGTAACAATTCGTCGTTCATTGTTTCACGAGTAATTGCATCCAATGCACCGAAAGGCTCATCCATTAACAAAAGCCTAGGCTCCATCACTAAAGCTCTGGCTAAATTGACGCGTTGCTGCATACCGCCTGATAATTTTAACGGTAAGTAATCTTCAAAACCTTTTAAGCCAACTTTTTCCAAGTAGACCATGGCTTTTTCGCGCCGAACTTTTTCGTTCATGCCTTGCATTTTCAAGCCAAACTCAACATTTTCTAACGTGCTTAACCAAGGAAATAAAGTTGCTTGTTGAAATACATAACCAAAATGTGGGTCTTCCGGCTCTAATGATTCGCCGCGCAAAAGAACGCTGCCACTGTCTGGTTTTAAAAATCCAGATAATAAATTTAAACAGGTCGTTTTACCGCAACCGGAAGGGCCAATGATTGATAAAAATTCACCTGGCTCAACCGTGACATTTAAGTCAGTAAATATGCTAAGTGAATCATAACCAAAATGCAGATTTTTAATAGTAAGCTGGTCGCCGCCGATGAGCTGAGAAGAAGTCACTCATTATCTCCTTAAAATATTTGTCATAATTCTTTAAATTTTGTGTACCGAAATAATAAAACTTGTAAGCTTAACTAATAAAAAACTTAAACAGGCTTCGGCTTCATCCTGCGTAACTATACAGGAAAACACCCTAGATCTGGATACATTGTTGTTATACATTGATAAACCTAGGCCATATGTCTTGTACCAGACATTATGCCAAGGAAAAAGTTCAATTGAATACCTGTAACGGTACTATTATAGAATGCTAATTTATAATTTTAAGTTGGCTGGCAACTGGGTCCACAAAACCATTATCTGCTTTCACAGTAGTGATATTATCGACCCATTCGTGGTTATTGATAAAAATAGTCTTATTACTAATTCGTAATACACTCTCTCGTTTCAATGAGTTAAGCACAGTTGTGACTGTTTGACGAGTAGTACCAATCATATCCGCCATTTCTTGGTGAGTTAAAGTGATTGTTAAACGAATTTCATTATTTTCGATCATGCCATAACGTGCACACAGTCTTGTCAGCAATTTTACCACTCGAGAACGGACATCATCTGCCACTAAATTTGCCATCATATCGCCCAATTCTCGCAAGCGACAAGCCAATAATTGTAATACGTTAAAACTTACTTTGGAATTGTGTTGCAAAAACTTCAAGAAATTTTGATGTTTAATTTTGAGTAATGTAACTTGGGTACAAGCTTGAGCGTGTACTGAACGTTTCGCACCTCGAACTATTTCTGCTAGACCAAACATCTCGCCTGGAAAGCAAAACCATAAAATGACTTCCTTGCCTTCGGGCGTTAGCTCGTAAATTTTAATCCGACCATCGAGCAAAATATAAACATTGTCACTGACTGAACCAGCATGAAATATTAGCTCATCTTTTTTAACCACTATTTCACTACCGAGTTTAAACAATTTACTTTTACTTGACTGATCAAGATCAGTCAGTAATTCGTAGGGTCGAACAAACCAGGGCTCGTCCATTTTATCGCTCTCTCATCTGTTTTTGTTGCTGAATAATAGCCATATAAAAAGGTACTATACGATCGGTCGGCTAACCGACTATTCCTACACCAATGTTGCTATATATTACTCCGTGGTGCAATCAAAAATATGCTATTGTATTCACCCTCTAATTCAAAATATTCTAATAAAAACTGGAAAATCAGTAACTTAAGATAAACTTACGTAAGATAAAATATAAGATACTTTAAGATAAACTACAAGGGCTACGCAATGAAAAAAATGTCAGATGAGACGTTACGCGAAAAACTAGGCGAGTACATCTCACCAGAGGGCTACTACCAAAAAACTAAGGATATGCCATTTTTAGGCAAGGTAAGCTGCGATACGAAAAAATTGGTCGCTGGCAGTTGGGAAGAAATTGTTCTCGATTTTGAAGTAGGCGGTTCCGGTATTGCTGACGGCGCCTGGATTAAAGCCACGTTTAAATTTTATTCTGACTGGGCCTTATTTCAAACTGTTGACCCTTCAGGCGCAAACTACGTTTCTGCGGAATATCAAGCAGCAGAATGCTTGCCTGGACAAAGCCCTGCTACCGTACAATCTCTCAAGGTCAGGTTCGACCAAAAAGGCCATGAGCGGCCTTTTCAAAAAGCCATTATTGTTGACACGGTTGATGGATACTTAAAACCAGGCGACCATATTATTATTCGCTTAGGTGACAAACGCAGTGGTGGCCCTGGTACACGCGTACAAACTTTTGTTGAAGAAGGTTTTCAATTCCGTTGCTACATTGACCCGCTAGGTACTTCTCGCTTTTGTGATATCCCTGGCGATATTGTTATCGATATTGTCCCAGGCGTTCCAGATCGAATTGAATTAGTTGGTTCACGTTTGGTTAAAAAAGGTGAATCTGTTCCACTTCGCGTCAGATACGAAGATGCATGGGGTAATACCTGCTGGAATACGAGTAGCCAAGTACAAATTCAAGCGAAATTAAATGATTCTGTTATTTATGATCGAACCGTTTCGCTAGAAGATAAAGGTTGGGCCGTCGCTTTGATTAGTGATATACCTACCAACGAGACGGGCGAAATAATTGTGACCGCCACTTCACTCAACTACCCTGACCTTAAACCATTTGTTTTTTATATCGAAATATCAGACAAAATATCGATGCCTAGAAGTTATTTTGGTGATTTACATGTGCACTCAGATGATACTGTAGGCACTAATAATACTGTATACAATCTAACCTATGGTCGCGACGTTGCTGGATTGGACGTCTTAGGTTATACCGCAAATGATTTTCAAATTACTAAAGCTCGCTGGGAAACAGCTTGCGAAACAATTGACGATTTAAATAAAGAAGGTGAGTTCGTTTGTTACCCAGGTACAGAATGGTGTGGTAATTCTTGTGCAGGTGGTGATCATAACGTGGTTTTTTTACACGGCAAAACCCCAGAGTTCCCGTTTGACAAAGATGGCAATGTGGCTCGCTCATTTGAATGGAATGAAGACATGGATGGCGACACGATTTTGCCAGGCACTTGGCCGGTAGATGAACTTTACGCCACTTATATTCATGACCCTGAAGGCCATTTGCTCATGCCTCATGTTGGTGGTCGGCGTTGTATATTAGATTGGCATCATCCTGTCCTTGAACGTTTAATTGAAATTGGCTCTGCCTGGGGGCAATTTCCTTGGTTATACCAAGAAACAATGGCTCGGGGATATAAACTAGGTGCCTCTGCTAATGGTGATGAGCATCGAGGTCGTTGTGGTGGTGGCGTTCCTGGCACCGCAGTCTTTGGTGTTAAAGGTGGCGTCACTGGCATAGTTGCCAATGAACTCAATCGTAAAACAGTGGGTGTAGCATTAAGAGAACGCCATACTTGGGCAACCACTGGCGAACGCACCGTTGCCTTATCAAGTTGTGGCAAACATATTCAAGGCGATGAATTTAAATCCAGTGGCGATGCAAAAATTGACTATCACTTTTTAGGTGATGCGGGCTGGGATGAGATTGCAGCGTTTGATCATCAAGGTTTAATTTGGCAACGCAATTTAATCGAAGAAACTGGTTACTCTGATCGACTGATCCGAATCCGTTGGGGTGGCGCACGAATTAAAGACCGTTATCGTTGGGCTGACTGGAAAGGTAAAATTACCATTAGCAACGGCGTGATACACCGCTTCGAAGGCAAAGGATTTGAACATCGTGAAGAAAGTTGCTGGAGAGACAAAGGCAATGCAATCGGTTTTTCATCTGATACCTATGGTGATTCAGATATAATCGAAGTTGAAATTTCAAATCTCGCTAAATGCACTATTAAAGTCGAAGGCACTATTGATGGTTATGTCAAAGTGGGTAATCCACTGGATGGCAACCCCTTCGTGCATTGCCCCGAATTTTCATGGGAAATCTCGGGTGCAGATTTAATTAAACAAGGTGCGCTTAGAAATGACTTGGGCGGAACAGAATTATTTCTTGCTGTAGAGCGTCTATGCGATAAGGAACTGCCACGCGACGTTTCTGGCTCAATCACGGTTAAAGCCGAAAATGGACCCCATGGATTCAGACCCGTTTATTTTGCCGGTCGACAACGTGATGCTTCCATGGCCTGGACCTCCGCAATGTTTATTGATTTTGGGGACTGAATTCAGTATCCAATTATTCGTTAACACTCAATAAACAAAGTGAACTAAAACTAGTCAATAACTTAAGGAACATTGAAAAAAGTATTTAATTGAGTAAGGTACATATAACGTTTTACAAAACGATAACTTTAAAGCATAAAGTTGGCTTTAGATAAAACGCATTATGTATGCTTAGGAGCTATACCAATGAAAAATACTTTTGTCTATTTAAGAATAATCTTATTGTTCCTTTTCTTTTCAATTTCGACTTCGGTAGTTGCTGATAAAAGTTTTGACAATATTTATATTTTTGGCGACAGTATTTCCGACACTGGAAACTTAGCGTCAGTCTTAGGGTTCACGCTACCCTCACCTCCTTTTTATGAATCCAGTCGAATTAGCAATGGTCCCGTCTCCGTCGAAGTGCTTGCACAAAAACTTGGGCTTAACGCCAATCCATCATTGCACTTAACTGGGCCAGAACAAGGAACGAACTACGCCGTTGCTGGTGGGCGAGCTGCTGCGGATGCGACTGACCCACGAAGCTTAGCAATTCAAATGAATTCATTTTTCAGCAATCACCCAAATGGGGTTTCTAACGAAACTTTATTTGTCATGTTTATCGGTGGAAACGATGTACGAGATGCTTTAGATTTTGCATCTATCTCAGAAAGCAAAAACCATATCGATTTGGCAATCGAAAATGTAAAAAACGCATTAAACGCATTACTCAACGCCGGAGCGGAGCATATCCTGATAGTTAACTCACCTAATGTGGGCACTACTCCCGAAACTTCAAGAATTGCTTTAGAAACTGGCGACCCAGATTATAGAAAAAGAGCGATCAAATTATCGAAATTTTACAATAAGCAACTAAAAAAAGTTCGCAAAAAGCTTAAGCGTAAAAACGATGCGAAATTCTATAAATTCAATTTATTTAAGTATGCCAATTTCATAATAAAAAAAGGTAAATCATTTGGTTTTGAAAACGTAACTGACGCTTGTTTTAATACGGATGAATTTGTATTTTTTGAAATATGTGATAATGGCGCTAATTTTTCAAAATTCATCTTCTTTGATGAACTTCATTTTACCGCTCGCGTGCATAAATTGATCGGAAATGAAATGGCACGAAAATTCTTAAGCGACAATGACGATGACGATGACGATGACGATGACGATGATTAATAATTGCACATATGCGATCTAAAGGCTTATGTTTAGCCTAAGTGGCTATCGTAAGGCGCATCAAAAAAGCCGCAATAATATTAGTGCGGCTTTTAAATTACTAGACAAACAGATCAATGCCTAAGTAAAAGCTTTAAGCTAGCCTGCATGAATTTTAAAAAACGGTGGTACTTCTCGTCCTCCATTAATCTCTTGCTCACTCGGTGCGTCAGGATCTATACACGGGTGTGTGTTTGCAAATATACCATTTGGATTCAAGTCAAACATCCAAACATGAAACATCCACATATTGACCCAGGGGTTTATTTCAGTGCCATTCGCTGTTTTTCCAAGTTTGCGAATACTAGGCATTAATTGGCATTGTAAAAACGTAGTCTGCTGGTTAAGTACTAGTTTCTCGGTACCATCAACATCTTCAACGGTAATGCACAATCCAGGATGTTTATGCCATATCTCAATTGCTGAGTTTGCCGAAGTAAAGTCTGGTGGGTTACCAGCAAACGCGATAACACGGGAAGTCATCCACGCCCCTCCTGGAGTAGGATAGTCAGTGGCTCCGTTTTCAAAAACAGGGATGGCGGCCTGAGCCCAAAATAAACCAGCAACTTGATCGCCTTTTTCAGGTACATTGGTACCCTCTGGCCGATAAAATTCTGAAAGCCCTCGACCGACCGCCGCATCTCGACCTTTCAAGTTAATCCAATGCTGACCATGACCCGCTAAAGAGTCCGCAAATTTTAATTGTCCCATCGCTTTCAATTCAATAGTCGTATCAACAACTCCAAATTGTTTAACTTGATGAAATAATTTCGCCATATCTCGATCGAGTGGGGTACTTACATTTCCTAAATCTTGCTTAGCCATTTCAACATCTTTCTTGTTAAATTTACCATCCGCATTAAGGTCATAAAAAGCGACATACTTTTTTCTTTTAAGCACTTTTTTCATAAGCTTCACATCACTTTTATCAACAGTACCGCTGCCATCAACGTCTGCAGTTGTTAAAATGGAAGCGGGTGCACCACAAAGCTTTTGCTTTTTAGAGTCTGCGAATGATAAATTAGTACTCAATATTAAATAGGTAAAAAAAACTATCAGTGATTTTTTCATAACGTCTCCCGACTAATGCATGACACACGCCGAGTATATCGAGCCAATAATCAAGAGTCACGATTGAGTTTTACTTAACAAATAATATAGTGTTCAGCTAATAACTATTTATTCGTTTAGCATAAAATAGCGATGAAACTAACGAAAAAACGAATCGTAAACATGGAATGATACTAAAACTTTCTCATTTCGCTGCGAGTTAGTTGTGCTGGATATGAATTTGAGGTTTATATGCTCAACCTTGTCAAAGCAAATTTCAAAATTGAAAACAGCGTTAGACCGCTAACGATAAACTGCCAGTTTTTCCGCTCCAATTGAAACTATTCTGTTGATTAGCTTTATTTTCTATCATCACTAATAACCATAAACAACATTGAAAGTAAGACGAGTAAATGAAAAATAGCAGAGATATTAAATAGGAATCTAAAGCTACAGAGTGGCACACGATTGCTTCGATAAAAACTCTAATACTGAATAATTATTGCTCAAATTACTAATTGTTAGGACTTTTTGCCTTAAATCTTAATTGGCATTAAGCTCATGTTTGTTACAATTATCATTATAGATTACCAAAAATACAATCAATAATACTGGAGGATTTTACCAAATGAAACTGGTTATCGCGATTATAAAACCTTTTAAACTTGATGACGTTCGTGAAGCTCTCGGTGAAGTCGGCGTACAAGGCATTACCGTAACAGAAGTGAAAGGTTATGGCAGACAAAAAGGCCATACAGAACTATACCGCGGCGCTGAATATGTGATTGAGTTTATTCCTAAAGTAAAATTAGAAATTGCGACCAACGCTGATCAAGTCGACAAAGTCATAGAAACCATTTGTCATTCAGCAGGTACAGGTCAAATTGGTGACGGAAAAATATTCGTTGTCGATTTAGAACAAGCCACACGTATACGCACAGGAGAAACGGGTAGCGACGCGCTGTAACTTGATATTTCACAAAGGGGAATAATTCCATTCTCTCCCTTTGGAAACCCCCGATGGGTTTTGCCCGCAGCAAGCTGCGCGGTAAGCTGAATTTATTTAATGCGATCAATTGTTATCACTAGCACAGGCAAGTTTAGAATCATTTATGACATAGCTTAGATAAAAATTTAAAAAATAATCGGAGAAGAAAATGAAAAAACCAATAACGAAAAAATTCATTATTGCAATTAGTCTAGCATTACTTCTTTTACCTTTAGTTTCGTTTAGTGCCGAGCCTAAAGTTTATTTAAGTGCTGGTGATACAGCCTGGATGCTAACCTGTACTGCACTAGTTCTCTTCATGACCATCCCAGGCCTCGCTTTGTTTTACGCTGGTCTCGTTCGCAGTAAAAACGTTTTATCTGTTTTGATGCAATGTTTTGCCATTACTTGTTTAGTCTCACTCGTCTGGTTCGCCTTGGGCTTTTCAATTGCACTCGGCAATGGTGGCGCAATGAATTCTGTTTGGGGCGGCCTAGCAAATGCTTTTGGCAATGGCATTGACTTTGACTCGCTTTATACAGTGGATAAAAGTACCGGCGCCTCAA
The DNA here is from genome assembly GCA_003233075.1 of Gammaproteobacteria bacterium. Taxonomy (GTDB): domain Bacteria; phylum Pseudomonadota; class Gammaproteobacteria; order SZUA-21; family SZUA-21; genus SZUA-41. The sequence continues at coordinate 6,924 of QIKQ01000362.1, read as the reverse complement.
TTCCGAAGATATTAGTTCTCATGTTTCAAATGACTTTTGCCATCATCACTCCCGCTCTCATCATTGGCGGTTTTGCTGAACGAATGAAGTTTTCTTCCATGCTTTGGTTTAGTGCTGCTTGGGTTTTATTAGTTTACGCGCCAGTATGTCATTGGGTTTGGGGTGGCGGATTCTTGAAAGACACTTGGGATCTTGCTGGTGGAACGGTAGTCCATATCAACGCCGGTGTCGCTGCCTTGGTTGCTGCGATCATGCTAGGGCGTCGTAAGGGATTTCCGAACACACCTATGCCGCCACACAATTTAGCTTTAACCGTTGCTGGCGCTTCCATGCTTTGGGTTGGTTGGTTTGGATTTAACGCTGGCAGTGGTCTTATGGCAGGAAACGCAGCCGCAATGACAATGCTGGTTACCCATCTTGGTGCATCAACTGGAGCACTGGCTTGGATGTTTATGGAATGGAAAAAGTTCGGTAAGCCAAGTGTTTTAGGCATAGTCACTGGTATGGTCGCAGGTCTCGGTACAATCACACCGGCTTCCGGCCATGTTGGACCAATCGGGGCGATCATTATTGGTTTATCCGCGGGTATTGTTTGTTTTTATGCGACTCAATATTTAAAGCGTGTCTTAAAAATTGACGATTCACTTGATGTTATGCCTGTGCATGGTGTTGGCGGTATACTGGGTGTTATGTTAGTCGCGGTTTTCGGCTTAACGTTAGACGGCTTACAAAAAGGCGTCGCGGACGCACCTAGTATAAGCACACAACTGGGACACCAAGCTTTAGCTGTCGTGGTCACTATCACCTGGTGTGCATTAATGACTTTTATCATATTGAAGGTGATTGACAAGTTTAATGGTCTTCGTGTTAATTCAGATGATGAAAATGAAGGCTTAGATATTACCCAGCATGATGAGAAAGGTTATAATTTTTAGCTCCCACTGTAAGTAGCCCGGCTCTTCTGGTCACGCGCTTATAGCCTTCCATGGCTTCGCGTGATATAAGATCCATGGTCAAAAGCCGGGACTAAGTCCAATAATTAGTTACAACGGGGCGTTCGCATCATATGCGAACTAGACCAAGCTATTTAGTAACAACCTCTACATAAAACATTCCAAATGAAATGAAGTCTATCCCGGCTTTAAAAAGCCGGGCTACAGTTTAGTTAAAATGGCACAAATTTCGCTTGCCCTTTATTGAAATAGCTTAATTTGTTATTCTTAGTCTCTACTATGGCAGCTAAAAAGAAAAAAAAAGTAACTCGACGGTCGAAGCTTTGGACTCGACTAAATAACGAGAATTTACTCGATTATCGTATTTGCGATCTCGGTATTAACCTACGCAATAGTCCAGTCAAAAAACGCATTGATCAACTCTATCGCGAACTAGTACGGCGAAAAATCAAATTTAAACCCCACTTTTGGCTCTCAGATGAATGGTATTGCCCAGATGGTATTCCTGGCGTAGCAATTCCCTTTTTCCTGGCTCATCCGCGTTTAAAACGACTCGAATTCGACTTTATGCTTGAAGTCGAAGGTGGCGAACATAAATGGTGTATGAAGTTATTGCGCCATGAAACTGCACATGCATTGCTCAATGCTTACAAACTAGACCAGCGTAAAGACTGGCGAAAAATTTTTGGTCGACCGAATGCATCCTATCCAGAAATTTATCTTCCTAGTCCTTACAGCAAGCGCTATGTACTCAATTTACCAAATTGGTATGCGCAAGCACACCCTCATGAAGACTGGGCTGAAACCTTTGCTGTTTGGCTAAACCCCAAATCAGCCTGGCGCAAACGCTACCGAAGCTGGCCTGCCCTTAAAAAACTGGAATATGTTGATGAATTAATGACCGAAATTAAATGTCTTAAACCCAAATTAAGAAATAAGCGTCAACTAACCCCGGTTGAAAAGATTCGTACTACTCTAAGGGAATATTATGATGATAAGGTGGCACGTTATGGTATGGATAGTCCCGAGTTTTTTGATCGAGATTTGCGCAAATTATTTTCTGCCGCAAATGAAAAGCCAAGGGGCGAAAAAGCTTCAAAATACATCCGCCGTGTGCAACAAGAAATTCTTGAAATTGTCGAACGCTGGACCGATGAATACCGCTATCGAATCAATGAAGTTTTAAAGGACATGATTAAGCGTTGTGATAAATTAGATCTTAGGGTTAACAAAATCGATAAAGCTTTGATGCCCGAAATGACGGCTTGTTTAACGATGTTGGTCATGAACAAATTACACAGCGGAGGTTTTCACTTCGCTTTATGAAAAAACTTCGTGTCATGATGTTGATGCATACTGAGAATATCCCACCGGATGATCTTGAGGGTGAAGATGATGCCCGAATGGAAAAATTTCGTACTGAGTACGATGTCAAACAAGCCCTTCTAAAATTAGGTCACGATGTTCAAATAGTAGGCGTCGATGACGATATTGCTCCAGTCAGAACGGTAATCGAAGAATGGCAACCTCAAATAGCCTATAACTTACTTGAAGCCTTTGCTGACAATGGTGCAATGGATTACTACATTGTAAGTTATCTCGAAATGCATAACGTGCCCTATACCGGCTGCAACCCACGCGGAATGTTGTTATCAAGAGATAAAGCTCTTTCGAAAAAATTACTCACTTATCATCGAATTCGAGTTCCAAAATTTAAAGAATTTCCAAATGGGCGAAAAGTTTTTAAATCTAAAGTTGAAAAACTGCCCTATCCGATGATAGTTAAGTCTCTCACTGAACAAGGCTCAGTCGGAATTGCCCAAGCCTCCTATGTTTCAAATGCCGACGAATTAGTTGAGCGCGTAAAACAAGTGCATGACATTACTAATGATGATGCAATCGCCGAACAGTATATCGATGGCCGAGAGTTATATGTCACTGTCATCGGCAATAACCGCTTAGAGGTTCTGCCCATTCGTGAATTAGTGTTTGATAAAATTGATGACAATATGCATCGCATCGCAACCTACAATGTAAAATGGAATGAAGCTTATCGAAAACGATGGGGAATTGAATATCAATTCGCGCGCAGTCTACCCGCTGGTATTTCCGACAAAGTCATAAAAGTCGCAAAACGAATTTACAAAATTTTAGATCTCAGCTGTTATGCTCGCCTAGACTTACGTTTAACCGCGCAAGGTAAGCTCTATGTTTTAGAAGCCAACCCCAATGCGGCCATTGCCGCCAATGACGATGTTGCCTATGCGGCTGAAAAGGCAGGTATGGAGTACGAACAACTTATACAGCGTATTCTTAATTTGGGACTTCGAGCTCAAATATAACCGGAAAAACTAGCGCTAACTTTGTATCGCCGGCGTTCGCTGGACAAAAGTATAGAAAAACAACTGCAAAGTTTGGTTTATTTTTTCCTGTACTTTTGACCATGGATGGTCTTATGTCGCGAAGGCCACGGGTAAGCTGGATAAAACAAAAGTGACCTAATGTCACTTTTGTCCAGCGAACGCCCGAGACAGGAAGTCGAGGGCAGGTCTTTCGAGCGAAGCAGGATTGCGTAAGCGAAGAAAGGCCGAGAGCGACCGGCGTTTTTCAAACAGGCTACTTCAGATTTAAGTATTGACTTACAAACTCACCACGGATTTTGCATCGACATACTTTATAGTCTTAAAAATCAGGTTTAAACCTGGATCTGCTTTCGCTTTGGCCCAATTCATATAATGCGATACCATAAAAATGGTCGTATGATCGTTCGAATATCGATAATAATAGCGGATTTGCGAGCCATTTGAACTCATGTTGCCGATGTCAATTGATCGAGTTTGCTCACGTACTCCCTTGATAGTTACACCAAATACTTTGCGTGCGACAGGCGTAAATATTGGCTGGATTTTTTTATAAGTATATTGACCCATACTCTTATGAAATAAACGCGAATTTTCACGAGAAAATTCTTGCAAACTCTTTGCTTGCTTTGCTGGTAACGTTTTAAGTATTAACACCGAGAACCAAGGCCCTCGCATTCGAATTGTTCGCTCAACGCCTAGAGTTTTATCGGAGTCAATAAGCCAATCTGAACCATATTGAAATGACAAGCCTTGCTTATTGTACTTTTTTCCTTGTTTATATAATTGCTTTGTTTTTAAACTCGTCTTAGAAAGAGATTGATCTTCTATACTACTATTTAAATTTTTAGTATTATTTAAATTTTTAGTACTTAATTTTTTTGAATTTTGACTGCTTCGATCTTCGCCAAAAGCATAAAAACTAATTAGGCAAAATATAAGCACTAGAACTCGTCTACGTAACTTGAATGCTATTAAAATCATATCCTGATCATAACCACATTTGCCCATTTAAACAATCGCAAGCAAAATATTTTCTGCTATTACTGATGTATTAATAAACCACATAAGAAAAACCCGGTTCACAATAAATGCGCACCGGGTTGCCTTAATAATAAACACAGTATCAATCAATATTGTGTCTATTAAGGGAGATCTATAATTTTAAGGCAAAATTTTCTCTAAGTATCAATAGAGTCTTTCTAAATGTATAAATTAATATCCGATTGCCCAGCAAACTCGAAAAAAGTTGCAGCTCCACCAAACTCGCATTCAGGAATAAATGCTTTAGGATTCATATCAAATAAATCCACCGTCATTTGGCAAGCTATCATTTTAACCTCCGCTTCCAAGCATAGATTTCTCAAGTCGAGAATACTGGCCACACCTTTTTTCTTCATTTTTGCTTTCATCATTGAAGTCATCATCGACTCCATACCGGGCAAGGCTTGGCAAATATTTGGAAACCACTTTTCCATTTTCATCGGCATAGGCATGCCTGGATTTCCCAAGGAGCTTACTTTCAAAGGGGGTTTCTTTTTCAAAATTTGTAAGCCATAAAAAGTAAAAAAGATTTCTGTTTCATAATCAAGGGCGGCGGCCGTTGATGCTAGGATCAACGGCGGATAAGCCCAATCAAGTGTACCTTTAGTGGCTATGATCGCTAATTTTTTACCCACGATAATTTCCTATGTAAAATTAAAATAGTGTTAGTTAATTAAAATTGTTTTGACCAGCTAAATTCAAGATCGAATTGGCTCATTTTTAATTCAACATCGTCTGGCTGACCGATTGCCGAAACTGCTCTAACTGTATTTTCTGGTGCGTACATAAAAGCAAAATTAAACTCACTGGTTTTGCTAGTTTTCTTAGTAAAACCGAATGTTAAATGAGTTTCAATAACCGCTGGAGCTAATATATTAAGAGTGGTCTCAGATACTGGATTTTCGCCGTAGCTAGCACCTACACGCCAGGTCATATCACTGCTACCTTTCCATTGGTAACCCAGTTTATAAATCGTCATGTCGTCCCAACCAAACCCTGGACCATTAGTACCACCAAAACGGCTTTCTCCACCACCTAAAAGTGTAATGGACCTTCCAATCGCATCAACATTACTATAGGCAATGTACTGTATATCAAATGCTAAAACAGACGCATCCGACAGCTTCCAGGCAACACCTATTATTGCCGTTGCAGGTATGTCGAGATCTCCTCTATTTGAGAACAAGCCTGCGTAATCATCAAATTCAGACATATCAATCTTAGTTGAATAAGAACCCGCAAGTGTAAGTTCAGGCGATAAACTGGTCTGAAAACCTAGTTTTAAACCTAAACCATAAGAAAGGTCTACACCATTATCTGACAACCTAGTACCATCCACTGAGTTTCCAGAAAATGCACTTAGTCCCTTCGCTTCAAAGGCTTGAATTGCAACAACCGCACTAACACCAAATGAAGTTTTATCATTGGTTTTCATTGAATAGGTCGGCGTAATAAACAATTGTTTTAAATCGATGCCAGTCGATCCAGCTACAGTAGTACCATTCCAAAATGAATTGCTTGGGTAATCTGTATTCATGCCACCAGCAGCATATACAGCCAGTGAAAATGCCCTGTCGTTATCGAGGCGCCAATTCCAAGCACCATGAGGTATCAAAAATATATTTGAATCACTTTCGTAAGTACCGGGTGCGACAAATCCACCGGCAGCGCCGAATTCTGTGAATTCACGTAAGGGGCTAAACAATGAAAACCCTACATCATAACGTTGGCCAACCCAAACTCCTCCTGCCGGATTAATCGCAACTATCATTGCATCTTGTGGCAGAGCAACGCCCGCTCCAGCCAGACCTTTAGACTTGGTGCCTAAGCCGTGTGGCAACATGCCATTGGTAGCTAGTGCTCCACCGATAAACATTATATAGAGTAGTGCGAACAGGCCTGCTGTTCGACGTAGATTATGTTTCATATTTGACTCCCGACCTTTGTGATTTGGCCTATTTTTATTTGTTAAGACGGCCACATTTTTATGTTTATTAGCATTTGGTAATTAGCTACTCTACGCCTTTGCTCATAGCAGTATGTGACTTTCGTCACCTTACGAGCTATATAAACACAAAGCGTGGCTAGCCATTACTCACTAGACATATTTCTAAGTATTTGTAACTCTTTGAATGATGAGTTTACAATTAAAGACAGGGCAAATCGAACTTAGATTTAAACCACAAACGAATGTTTATGGATATATAAAGAGAAGCACTCAGCTACTTTATTTTTACGTAGCAATAATAGCCACACTTAAAGTGTAGTACTTGACGATCAAAAATAAATAATGCAGTGCTTAGTACAACGAGGGTGTCTGGCAGCTGTGATTAGCAAAAAGTAGGATGAGCTAGACGATGAATATCATCGTAACTAGTAATTTCGATCGTGCCACGCGAAATTTTAATATAATTTTCTTTCTCGAATTCTTTCAATATTCGACTGATGACTTCACGAGTCGTACCAATTTCATGGGCTAGCCCGCTTTTCTCACAGCACTTCGTAACGAGACGGTTCAAGGGTATGCTATGACTCGTTTTCACGACCGACAAGTGCGCAGGCATAGT
>QIKQ01000366.1 GCA_003233075.1 Gammaproteobacteria bacterium | reverse complement strand
ACTATGTCGAGCGCTTGGACCGAGTGAAAACGAGTCATAGTATGCAATTGGGCCGTCGCAGTAGATGGGCTGTGAGAAATGCGGGCTAGTATTCAAATTCCAAGTTAAAGCTTAACTTGCTTAACCGCAAACCACCTATATGAAAGTCAAAGCCTATAAATCGTAGCCCGCACGGCAATGCCATTAACTTAAGAAATTTTCAATCTATATGAACTACCGGAAGCGTTTGAGTTGTTTTCGCTGAGTTTAAAATGGAACAAATCGTAGCCCGCACGGAACGAACGAAGTGAGTGTACTGCGGGGAAAAGCTTGAGATGATAATTGAAGGTTGCATCATAGTGGCCCCCGCATTACGTCGCCTGCGGCGACTTCTTACGGGCTACAAAACCAAGGGAGTTTTGAATTAGCGCCTTAAGTTAATGGCATTGGCCCGCACGGAACGAACGACGTAAGCTATTTGCAATGTCTCTAATGCATTGTTTCTTCCGGATTGATAATAAATAGTTCTATTAATTTACAATAGCCGCAAGCTGACGCGGTAAAAAAAAGCAGCAAGAGATTGTTCTTTTGCCGCTTAATTATAGCAAATTAAATTGCTAAGTGATTTAACTGTTGCTGAGTGGTCTTAAAATTGACTATATAAATTACTTCTTGGAGAAAAGATATTTCGCACAAACTGGCCAAGACCTCGTGAAATTATGCAGTAACCCAAGACTATGAAACTAGATTCTATGCTTAATTCGTTGAGTTTTAATGCAGATAGTACGCTTTGCTGTGACATGCCGATATTATTCATAACAGCAATCAACACGATATTGGCGATTACGGTTAAGGCGCCAAAAAAGAATAAATGATAGTACTCGAAATTTTTGCTTCTTGGTCGATTAATTAAACCTGAAATGGCAAATAGTCCAAAAAATACTGATAGTACTATCCACTGGTCAGATTGACCCTCGGTAATTAAATTCATTTTGCTCCCACCCCATTGGAAATATTTTTATTATTTTTATTATTTAGTTAATGCCTGATATCTCGAGTTTACCTCGGATTTTCGTGCACTACATCTTCCCGACTACTCATACATAGTAAACAATACCCTCGCAAATACTATCTCTATGTTCCACAGTTATTGACGTAAATTTATACCAAGATTGAAACTTTTGCAACCATCAATTATGTATTTATTTGCTTAGATTGATAACATTTGAAATATTTCGGATATTAATTAATTTATTTTTAAAAAATAACGATAATACAATGGCATAGTAACTGCTTTCTGACAGTTAATAAAGTCAATTTTGTGACATTAGAATAAAAACTTCGCTAACTTTTCCTGATAAAAAGTAGTATTATTGACGCCTTACGCAGGTCATCCTAAGTAAACGTTTAAATCTATTCATAAAAGGGAAAACTTAGTTAAATGACAGCTTCATTTGTTCACTTACATCTGCACTCTGAGTACTCTCTCGTGGACGGCATCATACGTCTAGCCACGCTTGTAAACCAAGTAAGTAAAATGGCTATGCCCGCTGTAGCAATTACCGATCAATCAAATTTGTTTGCAATGGTTAAGTTTTATCGTGCTTGTCAAGCCAAGGGCATTAAGCCAATCATAGGGCTAGATGCTTGGCTTCGAAATGAAAAAGACAGCGAGCAGCCTTATCGAATTATATTGCTTTGCAAAAATATGATTGGCTATCGAAATTTAACTCACTTAATTTCTCAATCCTATCTGAAAGGTCAACATCGCGGAATTCCTATGATAGAACGCGAATGGATTAGCGATCATAGCGAAGGTCTTATCGCGATAGGCAACTCAAGAGAAAGTGATATTGCTCGCGCGATATTAGCGAATAAAGAATCGGTCGCAAAAAACTACTTGGATTATTGGCAAAAAACATTTCCCAATTCATTTTATTTGGAATTATGTCACACAGGTAGAAACCAAGAATTAGAATATTTTGATGCTGCCGTACAATTTGCAATTAAAACAAAAACGGCTGTCATAGCAACAAATGATGTGCGTTTTATGCAAGCGTCAGATTTTGAGAGTCATGAGGTGCGAGTTTGTATTTGTGAAGGTCGAGCGCTTGACGATAATCGTCGATCAAAAAACTACAGTGAACAGCAATATTTACGCAGTGCTGAAGAAATGCAGCAACTCTTTGCAGAAATTCCTCAAGCATTAGCCAATACGGTTGAGATTGCAAAGCGTTGTAATTTAACTTTAGAGCTCGATAAAAATTATTTACCCAAATTTCCAGTTCCAAAAAGTCAAACCGAATCGGAATATTTGCGTCAGGAGTCGTTTATTGGATTAGAAAAAAGATATCAGCAATTCGAAAAACAAAATTATAAAATAGAGGATCAAGGCTCGAGTAAGCAAGAATATAAAGAGCGTCTCGAATTTGAATTAGATGTTATTGAACAAATGGGTTTTCCAGGTTATTTTTTAATAGTTTCAGATTTTATTAGCTGGGCTAAAAACAATAAAATTCCTGTTGGACCTGGACGAGGGTCGGGCGCGGGTTCATTAGTGGCGTACGCTCTAGGAATCACTGATTTAGATCCGATTCGGTATGAATTACTATTTGAACGTTTTCTTAATCCCGAACGTGTATCTATGCCTGATTTTGATGTCGATTTTTGCATGGACAGACGTGATGACGTAATAGATTATGTTGCCCGCCAGTATGGTCGAGATAAAGTTGCGCAAATCATTACTTATGGAACGATGGCCGCGAAGGCGGTAGTGCGAGATGTAGGTCGAGTGATGGGCCATCCCTATGGATTTGTTGATCGTATTGCAAAGTTAATTCCATTTGAAATTGGCATCACGCTGTCTAAGGCGCTTGATCAAGAAGAAGAACTCGCAAAACTTTATAAACAAGATGATGAAGTAAAAACACTGATTGATATGGCGCAGTCTTTAGAAGGTGTTGCACGAAATGCAGGGAAGCATGCCGGCGGTGTGGTCATCGCACCGTCTCAATTAACAGATTTTTCACCCCTTTATTGTGAGCAAGACGCAAAAAGTATAGTAACGCAATTTGATAAAAATGATGTAGAAGCAGTTGGGCTAGTTAAATTTGACTTTTTGGGTTTAAGGACTCTCACTATCATTGATTGGGCTATCCAATCAATAAATGAGAAGAAAGCAAAGGATAAAAAAGATATTGATATCGCCTATATCGATATTGACGATGCCGTTGTTTATGACTTATTAAAACGAAGTCAAACAACCGCAGTATTTCAATTAGAATCGCGCGGTATGAAAGACCTAATTAAGCGTCTTCAACCTGACAACTTCAATGATATAGTGGCACTGGTCGCTCTCTTCAGACCTGGTCCTTTGCAATCTGGCATGGTAGACGATTTTATAGATCGAAAACATGGCCGAGCAGAAGTCGTTTATCCGCATCCAGTTTTAGAGCCAATACTCAAGCCAACTTATGGGGTCATACTCTACCAAGAACAAGTAATGCAAATTGCTCAAGATCTAGCAGGTTTTACTTTAGGTGGTGCGGATTTACTTCGACGTGCAATGGGCAAGAAAAAAGCTGAAGAAATGGCTAAGCAAAGGTCAAAATTTGTCTCAGGTGCAGTGAACAATAAAATCGATAAAAAATTGGCTTCTTCAATTTTCGATTTGATGGAGAAATTTGCTGGATATGGCTTTAACAAATCACATTCAGCCGCTTATGCACTGGTTTCCTATCAAACAGCTTGGTTAAAGACACATTACTCCGCGTTTTTTATGGCGGCGGTATTATCGTCTGATATGGATAATACAGATAAAATCGTTAATTTGATTGAGGAGTGCCGAGAAATGCGCTTGCATGTATATTCTCCTGATCTAAATCATTCACAATATCGATTTAATGTCACCAATGATAAAGATCAAAACGAAAGATCTATTCGTTATGGCCTTGGTGCAATCAAGGGTGTCGGTCAAGCTGCAATTGAATGTATTTTGGAAGAAAGAGCAACTGGCGGGTTATTTAAGTCTCTCTTGGAGTTTTGCCAGCGTGTTGAAACTAGAAAAGTTAATCGACGTACTGTCGAATCCTTAATAAAAGCAGGTGCTGCTGACTCATTGTTTGGCTCACGCGCAGGTTTGATGGGTAATTTATCAAATGCATTGAAAGCAGCTGATCAGCATCAAAAAAATATTAGCAGTGGTCATGTAGATTTATTTGGAGATAGCGACGCTGAGGATCAAACTATACAGATTCCAATGAAAGAATTTAAGGATTGGTCGGAGGAAACAAGGCTTACCGCAGAAAAAGACACCTTAGGGTTGTATTTAACTGGACACCCAATCACACAATATGAAAAAGAACTAAGTCAATTTACCAGTGGTCGAATTGGTGAATTAGTTGTTAATCACGGCGAAAACAATGATATAGAAATGGAAGCGGTAACGTCTGAATTTAACGAAAAAATGGTTACTGTGGCTGGCTTGCTTATTGCTATTAGGATAATTAATACCCGTCGTGGCAGAATGGCGATACTAACCTTAGATGACCGAACAGCACGAATTGATATAACGGTATTCAGCGAAGCATTTGAGGCTTATCAGCAACAAATAGTTAAGGACAAGGTGCTTATTGTTGCGGGTAAGCTTGGGTTAGACTCCTATTCGGGTGGATTCCGTGTCACAGCAGAAAAGCTTTATTCGGTAGAAGATGCGCGCTCTAATTTCGGCCAAGGTTTGGTCGTTAAATTAGATCATATGCAAGGGCAGCAGGGCGCAATTCAGAATTTGGCGTCTATATTAAGTCACTACAAAAATGGTCGTTGTCCAGTCTGGGTAAGTTACCAAAGCAACGATGCCAAAGCACAAATACCACTCGGAAATGAATGGAGTGTTAATCCTTGTGATGAGTTACTGAGCCGACTAAAAGATTTGGCAGGAGAAAAATCGGTCTGGGTTGAGTACAAAACGAATGAAAATGGTGTTAGCCTGCCTATTTCCTAAATGCGGACTGAATTTTACAAATAAATTAGTCAGATTAGAAGTTTATCAGCGATTTGAAGTTATTTTACAAAAAACAGTTTGTTCTATTCAAACGGCAGACTAGATCTGATTTTACATTTAGGGGAATCGTCCTCATACAATACTCACCACTATGCTATTTCAGACGATGTTGCAAACTGCGGCACCAGATTTTGGTCGAATCTGGATTATTTATGACACAGCGGGCAAGAAGTAGCTGATTTGATCTAAATTTGAATACTTAATTAATAAAATGCGATCAATTTGCTTGAAATTGTTAATTAGCAAAGAAATTAGACTCGAATGGCAAACACAAGTAGAATATTTAACGTTAGCGAAGAGTATAAGAGCTTATATAAAATGAACTTAGATTTCCTAGACTTTGAACAACCAATTGCAGAATTGCAGGCTAAAATAGAAGAATTGCGTTTGGTTGGCAATGACAATGAAATAAATATTGGTGATGAAATTGATCGCCTAGAGGGAAAAAGCAAAACACTAACGGCTTCGATATTTTCTTCACTTTCGCCTTGGCAAATAACACAGCTAGCACGGCACCCACAACGACCTTATTCTTTAGATTATATCGCAGAAATTTTTGAAGATTTTGATCAACTTCACGGTGATCGTTGTTTTGCGGATGATAAGGCAATTATTGGTGGTCTCGCGCGAATTGACGGTAGACCCGTGATGGTCATTGGGCATCAAAAAGGCAGGGGCACGCAAGAAAAAGTAAAACGAAATTTTGGCATGCCGCGCCCAGAAGGATACCGAAAAGCGTTACGCCTAATGAAAATGGCGGAAAAGTTTAAATTACCAATTATCACCTTTATTGATACCCCGGGCGCTTATCCTGGCGTGGGTGCAGAAGAACGTGGTCAAAGTGAAGCAATAGCAAGAAATTTATTTGTTTTGTCTGATTTAAGAGTCCCCGTGATATGTTTAGTTATCGGCGAGGGTGGATCAGGTGGGGCGCTGGCCATCGGTGTTGGCGATAAAGTACTGATGTTGCAATACAGCACCTATTCGGTCATTTCACCTGAAGGTTGTGCTTCGATATTATGGAAAAGCGCAGAAAAGGCGTCAGACGCTGCGGAAGCGATGGGCATAACAGCGGAACGTTTACATAAACTAGAATTAATTGATCAAATTATTCCGGAACCCCTCGGTGGCGCTCATCGAGATGTTAAAGAGGTTTCCAGATCAGTTAAAGAAGCTTTAATTAGTAGCTTAGATGAGTTAGTTTACATCGAAGCCGATAAGTTGTTAGAAAGACGTTATAATCGATTAACTCAGTATGGTATTTTCAAAGAATAATAGAGAAATAATTTTTATGTCCAAACCCGTCTTTTAGGGCTCGAGTCACGTATGGACCTAGAAAATCTAGAAAAAAAAGTACAACATTCCTTAGATTCAATTCAAAGCTATGGGCGTATAAACCTCGCCTTTAGTGGTGGAGTAGATTCACTCGTTTTATTGCACTTGCTGGTAAAACTACGAGATAAAAACCCTCAAATCAATTTAAATGTAATTCATATTAATCACCAGCTAAATGAATCGGCCGGGTTGTGGCAAGAACAATGTCAAACGGTTTGTGAAGAACTCGCAGTTTCCTTTAAGGCAATCACTGTCGATGCACGTGCACACAGTGGCGAGAGTCCAGAAGCGAAAGCGCGCGAACTTCGTTATCAAAGGCTCGCGGCAGAATCTAATGACAATGATCTAATTGCCTTGGCGCATCACCAAAATGATCAGGCTGAGACCTTATTAATTCAAATGCTTCGAGGCAGTGGCGTCGCTGGATTAGCAGCAATGCCGGAATTGTCTAGCCAAAGCGCAATAAACAAGCCTGCTTCTCGTTTATGGCGACCCTTATTAACAATATCGAGACAGCGCATTCAAGAGTACGCGGATAGTTTAAATTTAAATTGGATTGAAGATCCAAGCAATCAATCGCGTGATTACGATAGAAATTATGTACGTCATGAAGTAATGCCAATTATTTTGCAGCGCTGGCCTAGTGCGAAAACAAGCTTATCACGCGTTAGTCGATTACAAGCCGAGGCGAGTGAAATTAGCAATCGATATGCGAAATTACTTTTAGATCAACTCAATCCAGATCAATTAAATTATTTAGACTGTAATCGATTGCTAAAACTAGACTCGATAGATTTAAAAGCCTTGTTGCGGTATTGGATTAAATCATTCAATTACGCTGTGCCGTCTGAAGTTCAATTAAAAGAATTAGTGAAAAATGTAATTTCATCGAAGAGGGATGCTTGTCCTCTAGTAAAATGGTCTAATATCGAAGCGCGTCGCTTTAAAAATCATTTATACATTTTCCCGGAACTTAAACGTTTTGATAATCTAGTTAAATACGACTGGTCGATGCAAAGCAAGTTAAAACTAAATGAAATTGATCAGATATTAATAGCCAAGCACGCAACGCAGGGTGGAATACATTCAGAACTGTGTAATAAAAAACTGCAAGTATCCTATCGACGCGGCGGCGAGAGTTATAAAGACATGGAAGGGAAACTAAAGTCCCTTAAAAAAATTTATCAGCATTTAGACTTACCTGTTTGGGTTAGAGATAGGACGCCGCTGATTAGTAGCAATAATGAAGTGATTGCCTTAGGCGACCTGTGGGTTTCTCCGTCTTGTCTTGCCGTGAAAGATGAGCCTGGTTATCTATTTGAATTACTGTCGTACTCTTAAGCTTTAAATTAACACTGAGGTTTTAAAAATGAAACGAATAATTATATTTACAATTTCACATTGTTCGGCAATCGTATTAGGATTTGCGCTTGGGATTTATATGTTGCCTATTCTTATTGCGCCAGAACCACCATCGCTGGAAAAAGTGAAATCAATGGCGGAAATGGCTGAATTTAAAGCTAGCTTTCGTAAAGATTTAAAAGGCAGTGATTTTTTACACTGGGGTAGGGGAGAAGTTTTTTTAAGTTCAAAACGAATTGTATTTAGAGGCGAATTAGCGCCGGGTCCAGATTACAAAATATATCTAACCGATCAATATGTAGAAACCGAGAAAGATTTTATAAAAATAAAAGCGAGTGCCCTTCGTATAGGCGAGGTCAAAACTTTTAATAATTTTATTGTTACAATAAACAAAAACGTGGATCTAAAGCAATATACAAGTATTGTCATTTGGTGTGAAACTTTCTCGCAGTTTATTACAGCGGCTAAATATCGTTAAGCGACTTAGAATAATTTGCTCACTGATTTATATTTGGATTCAATTATTTTGATACTGACTGATGAAGAAATGCACAACAGGAGTAAAATATCAAAAGGTTGATATTCAGTCATTAGTTTTGAAACTAAAATATCTCAAGTTTTTCTAATCGCTTGATATTATTTATATTATTCTTTAAACCTGGTGCGATTTGTTTTGGAAGCGTTTGATTTTTCGAGGCTTTCTATTGTTTAATTGGCTTAGATCTGTTAATTTACCCATCCAACCGAACTAGCTTTAGTAGACACTTTACTTAAATCTACCCAAGCGAACCTATTACGCTACACGAAACAAAACATGACATTAATTATAGAATGACACGATTTATATTTATTACTGGTGGTGTTGTATCCTCCCTAGGAAAAGGCATCGCCTCTGCTTCGCTTGCCGCGATCCTTGAAGCTCGAGGTTTAAAAGTCACCCTTCTTAAGCTAGATCCGTACATCAATGTTGATCCAGGAACTATGAGTCCATTTCAGCATGGCGAAGTCTATGTGACAGTGGATGGTGCCGAAACTGACTTAGATCTTGGGCATTATGAACGTTTTGTCAGAACGCCAATGACTAAGCGCAATAATTTTACTACCGGGCAAATATACGAAAGTGTATTACGCAAAGAAAGGCGTGGCGAATACTTGGGTAAAACTGTCCAGGTAATACCACACGTAACCGATGAAATTAAACGTAGTATTGTTGCTGGTGCTGGAGATGCTGAAGTCGCCATGGTTGAAATTGGCGGCACAGTGGGTGATATTGAATCCTTGCCCTTTATGGAAGCAATTCGTCAAATGGGTTTAGAACTTGGTAAGCAAAGAACACTCTATATTCACCTCACTCTATTACCCTATATTCCTACTGCAGGTGAATTAAAAACCAAACCAACACAACATTCAGTGAAAGAGTTACGATCTATTGGTATTCAGCCCGACATAATATTGTGTCGAGCGGATCGGCCTATTCCGATTGAGGAAAGAAAAAAAATATCCTTATTTACTAGTGTAGAAGAACAAGCGGTCATTTCAGTTATTGATACTGATAGCATATACAAAATACCTATTTTGTTGCATGAGCAGCGTCTCGATGACATAGTCAACGAAAAACTTCAGCTCAATGCAAAACCAGCAGATTTATCCGAATGGCATGCGGTAGTACGATCGTTAATGAATCCAAAAAATGAAATTCGTGTTGCCATGGTAGGCAAGTATGTCGGTCTTACAGAGTCATATAAATCATTAAATGAGTCGCTCATTCATGCCGGAATCAAAACTCAAACTAAAGTGAATATTGAGTTTATTGATTCTGAAAAATTAGAAAAAGAGGGCTGTGCTTGTTTGCGAAAGGCAGATGCGATCCTGGTCCCAGGTGGATTTGGTGAACGTGGCGTTGAAGGTAAAATTTTAGCGGCTAAATTTGCGCGCGAAAACAAGGTGCCGTATTTAGGCATTTGTTTAGGAATGCAGGTGGCAGTAATCGATTTTGCACGGCACGTGGTTAAGCTAAAAGGTGCGCATAGCACGGAGTTTGATCCAAGTACCAAATATCCGGTTATCGGTCTCATTACCGAATGGCTTAATACGGATGGAAAAATTGAATTGCGCGATGCCGAATCTGACCTAGGTGGTACAATGCGCCTTGGCGCACAGGAATGCGTGCTAAAAACTAATTCTTTGGCTAGTAAGGCTTATGGTAAAGAACGAGTGCTAGAACGACACAGACATCGTTATGAATTTAATAATACCTATATGGCACAATTACAGACAGCAGGTTTAATTTGTTCGGGAAAATCGATCGATGATACCTTAGTTGAAGTCATTGAATATTCAGATCATCCGTGGTTCCTTGCTTGCCAGTTTCATCCTGAATTTACTTCCACTCCGCGTGATGGACATCCTTTATTTACCAGTTATATTGAGGCTGCGATTCAGTTTCAACAAGAAAATCAACAACAGGCAGTAACAGTATGAAATTATGTGATTTCGAAGTTGGTTTAGATAAGCCCTTTTTCCTGTTTGCAGGACCTTGTGTGATTGAAAGTGAACAATTAGCCATAGATACAGCAGGCAAATTAAAGGAAATATGCGTTAAACTTTCTATACCATTTATTTTTAAATCGTCATTTGACAAAGCCAATCGTTCCTCGATAAATAGCTTTCGTGGCTTAGGCATCGAAGAAGGTTTACGTATTTTAGCGGAAGTAAAAAAACAAATTAATGTTCCTGTTATTACTGATGTACATGAAGACAGTCCTTTGGCGGAAGTTGCTGAAGTGGTTGACGTATTGCAAACGCCGGCATTCTTGTGTAGACAAACGAATTTTATAGTGAAGGTTTGTGAGCAAAATAGGCCTGTTAATATTAAGAAAGGTCAATTTTTATCGCCATGGGATATGAAAAATGTAGTCGACAAGGCTAAAACCACTGGCAATCCACAAATTATGGTTTGTGAACGCGGCGCTTCTTTTGGTTATAACAATTTAGTCTCTGATATGCGTTCATTGTCAGTGATGAGAAATACCGAGTGCCCGGTCGTTTTTGATGCGACTCATTCAGTACAATTACCGGGTGGCCAGGGCAATGTTTCAGGCGGCCAAAGAGAGTTTGTTCCGGTCTTAGCTCGCGCCGCTGTCGCGGTCGGTGTATCGGGGTTATTTATGGAATCTCACCCAAACCCGGAAAAAGCATTAAGTGATGGACCCAATGCTTGGCCTCTTGATAAAATGGCGGATCTGTTAGAGACTTTAAAAGTACTGGATGAAACGGTTAAGAAAAGTGTCTTTTTGGAAGATACCCTTTAAAATAGAGACTACTACCCCCACTCTCATTTTATCCAATTTGATCAGGCATACTGCGGATCGACCAGTTCAGGTGTTGTATCATTTAAGATAGTGAAAGCTGAATAATAATAGTTTGAAAATTTTATTCACTTACTTAAAAGTCGGTGAAATAGTTAGCGAATTTGGAGTTCTAATGTCAGTCATAAAAGATATCAAAGCAAGAGAAATAATTGATTCCAGAGGCAATCCAACGGTAGAGGCTGATGTAATATTAGAATCAGGCCAACGCGGACGAGCGGCGGTTCCTTCCGGTGCTTCTACTGGTCAACTTGAGGCCTTGGAATTGCGCGATCAAGATAAAAATAGATACTTAGGTAAGGGTGTATTAAACGCAGTCAATAATATTAACGGCGTTATTAAAGAAAGCTTAATTGCTAAAAATGTCTGCGATCAAGCAACGATAGATCAAATCATGCTGGATCTAGACGGAACAGATAATAAAAACAAACTTGGCGCAAATGCTATATTGGCAGTATCTTTGGCTTGCGCTCACGCTGGCGCGAATGCAAGCGATTTGCCCTTGTATCGATACCTTAATAATAAAGACAAATATGTATTACCTGTACCGTTGATGAATATTTTAAACGGTGGTGAGCACGCAGATAATAGTGTCGATATTCAGGAGTTTATGATCGTTCCCGTTGGCGCAACTTCGATGAAAGAAGCAGTTCGTTACGGCGCTGAAGTTTTTCATGCCTTAAAATCGGTATTAGCCTCGAGCGGGAAATCGACCGCCGTCGGTGACGAGGGTGGATTCGCACCTGATTTAAATTCTAACGAACAAGCCTTGGAAGTGATATTGCAGGCTATCGAGAAAGTCGGATTTACTGCCGGTAAAGAGATTTATTTGGGATTGGATGTCGCTAGTTCTGAGTTTTATGAAAACGGTTCGTACAATTTAGCGTCTGAAGGCAAAAAATATAATTCAGAAGAGTTCGTTGGCTTTTTAAAAGATTGGGCTAATAAATATCCTTCTATCATTACGATTGAAGATGGCATGGCCGAAGACGATTGGAAGGGCTGGGATTTACTGACTAAAGCGATTGGCAAGCAATGCCAATTAGTCGGTGATGATTTATTTGTAACAAATACAAAAATATTTGAAAAAGGCATCTCGCAACAGGTCGCCAACTCTATTCTAATTAAATTCAATCAAATAGGTACATTAACTGAAACACTGAATGCGATTAATCTTGCTGAGCAATCGAATTATACAGCAATAATCTCCCACCGATCTGGCGAAACAGAAGATACCACTATTGCAGATTTAGCCGTAGCAACGAGTGCGACGCAAATCAAAACGGGTTCATTGTCTCGTTCAGATCGAGTTGCAAAATATAATCAATTAATACGTATTGAAGAAGAATTAGGCGACATGGCTGTCTACGCTGGGAAAGCAGCTTTTAAGCACAAAATTAGCTAAATTTAGTTTAATTGGCATCAAACTGGCTATAATAACCCCATGCATAGGGATTTTTGATTTGAGAATATGGATATCATGAAGTATCAGTGTAACACTGTGAATTATCAAGTTGCTATTAGAAAACAACGGATTTTAAATGAAAGCGACACTCTTTATATTACTCGCATTATTATTTGTGCTCCAATTCCAATTCTGGGTTGGTAATGGTGGTTTTATTGATGCACTTAAAATAAAAGAAAGAGTGGAGTTTCACAAAAACGAAAATCAAAAAATATTAGAACGTAACTTGGCTCTTAAAGCCGAGGTGTTAGACTTAAAACAAGGTTACGATGCAATCGAAGAGCGAAGTCGTCAAGACCTAGGTTTAATTAAACCTGGTGAAACCTTTTTTCAAATTATTGATCGCAAGCACTAATCTATTTCAAAATAAAGTAAGCAAATCAATCCTATGTCCAGCGTAATTCCATCAATGAATAAAGCTTGGTTAATTGTTCCTGCCGCTGGTATGGGTCAACGCATGGCATCTTGTGTGCCAAAACAGTACATGAAAATTATGGGCAAAACGGTGATTGAGCACAGTCTTGCTGTTTTTGAACATTTCAACAATTTTAAAAAAATAATTATTGTATTAGCCAAAAACGATATTTATTGGCAGCGACTCAAACTAAACTCATCGATCCCAATTGAATGTGTGACGGGCGGTAAGCAAAGATACGATTCAGTTATAAATGCATTAACCTATCTAAAAGAATATGCCGCAGATGATGACTGGGTCTTTGTGCATGATGCGGCTAGACCCTGCTTGCAGAAATCAGATGTAGCGCTGTTGTTTTCCGAATTAGAGGCTAATCCAGTAGGTGGCATACTTGCTACTCCGGTTAAAGACACTCTAAAATTATCAAACGCGGATTTAGAAAGCGAGAAAACGGTTAATCGAAATAATCTTTGGCAAGCGCTGACTCCTCAAGTATTTCGCTTTAAGGTATTGTACAAGGCTATGTTGGCGGCGAAAAAGTATCCACATAAAATTACCGATGAAGCATCTGCTGTTGAGTGTTATGGGTTAAAACCCAAACTGGTCCAAGGTCAAAGTGATAATTTTAAAATTACACTTGCAGAAGATATTGAACTAGCGAAACTGATTCTTAAAAGCCGGAATTTGCCACAGGAGCAGATCGAATGAGTTTACGTATTGGCCATGGTTTCGATGTACATGCGTTTACTGAGCAGAGTGCCAGTTGTGAAATTACATTGGCTGGAGTAAAGATTCCATTTGATAAAAATTTAATCGCTCATTCTGACGGCGATGTCGTTTTACACGCCGTTTGTGATGCGCTATTGGGTGCAGCAGCCTTAGGTGATATTGGGCGGCATTTTTCCGACCAAGATGATGAATTCAAAGATATGAGCAGTCGAATTCTATTAGAAAGAGTCATGCGGTTACTCAAAAAAGAGCACTTATTGCCAAGTAATGTTGATGTGACCGTTATTGCGCAAGTGCCTAAGTTATCGAGTTATATTGAAAAAATGAGATTTCAGTTAGCGGCTGATTTACATTTAGATTTGGATAAAGTCAATATTAAAGCAACGACAACAGAGCATTTAGGTTATATCGGCAGGGAAGAAGGTATCGCCGTTCACGCGGTATGCTTATTGCACTCATAAGCGCAACTTTGTCAGATTATAGCTACTGCGAGCATTAGCTAAAAAAATGAGTCTATACGTTGTTATGAGCATTAAAAATATTCCCGTTAAGTTCCGTCTTTATTTCTTTGTTTTTACACCTATAGCTGCATTAATCGCGGCGTGCATTTATTTGTGGATTCAAGACACGCAAAAATTCAGTAGTGCTTTTATGACTAGCGCTGTTGTTACGATTGGTCTTTTTTCAGTACTTTCTATTGTAGTCGTGCGCGGAATTTATCATACGATAGCAAAATTACAGAGTGACACAAAAGAGCTAGTTGAATCTCGTGATTTAGCTAAGCGAATATTGATTGATAATCGTGATGAATTGGGCAATTCGGCAGAAAATATAAATAGGATGCTAGAATATTTCCAGGAACTTGTGACAGAGATTAATACAGTTTCTATTGGTCTTTCAAACAGCTCAAATAAAATCGCGGGCATAAGTAATCAAACAAGTCATGATGTTAATCGTCAATTGCGTGAAACTGAGCAAGCCGCTACAGCGATGAATGAAATGGCAAGCACGGTGCAAGAAGTGGCTCGCAATGCATTGGAAGCATCGAAATCTGCAAAAGAAGCGGATGATCAAGCCGCAAAGGGTAACCAAGTTGTTAATCAGGTCATTAAGGCAATTAACGAGTTAGACAATGAAATTGAAACGACAGCAAAGGTGATACATACCGTCGAAGTAGAAACTGACAATATTGGATCAGTATTAGATGTTATTCGTGGTATTGCCGAACAAACGAATTTACTTGCGCTTAATGCCGCTATTGAAGCAGCTCGAGCAGGCGAGCAGGGCAGAGGATTTGCAGTTGTCGCGGATGAAGTTCGTACCCTTGCTAGTCGTACACAACAATCAACCCAAGAAATTCAAGATATGATCGAACGTCTTCAAGCGGGCGTTAAAAATGCAGTTGTAGCCATGGGTCGAGGCCAAGAAAAAGTAAAAGGCAGTGTTGACAAAGCGGAGTCGGCAGGCCGAAGTCTGGACGAAATCAATAAGGCAGTGGCGACGATTACAGCTATGAATATGCAAATTGCAAGTGCATCAGAAGAACAGAGTAATGTTGCCGAAGAAATAAATAAAAATGTGAATACCATTAAAGATATTTCTGCCTTAACGTCAGAAGGATCTTTAAAATCGGATGAGGCAATCGAAGAAATAAACATATTACTTGCGACCTTACAAGGCTTGTGTCTAAAATTTAAAAGCTAGCCCGCTTTTCTCACAGCACTTCGTCGCGAGATGGTTCAAGCGTGTGCTATGACTGGATTTCGCGACCGAGAAATGCGCAGGCAT